>JAUWZF010000208.1 GCA_030615475.1 Dehalococcoidales bacterium
AGATTGGGCGAAGGTGACCTGACAACATCTGAATTAGAAAAGGGGAACATTGAGGGTACCGCTCTCGCTGTCGTCGGTGGGTTCTTTCTGGCGCTGGGACTCGTGTTCCTTGTCATGGTGCTGCACCCAAGAATTAGGGCAAAGGTGTGGCGCGATAAAGCGGGCCACACCAACAAAGAAGGGATGAATAAGAGCAGTAAACCCAAGAGGTATATTGGACAATGCACCAATCATCCGGATGCGTATGCAGTGGAAACGTGCATCCATTGTGGGAAAATCATTTGTGCCGAGTGTGCAGTGTTCCGTGAGGAAGATGAGGAAATTTATTGTGTATTATGCATGGATAAATTATTTCCTGAAACCTCACTTAACTAGTATACGTTCTATCATAGTCAGGGATTTCTACCTCCTTCTCAATCATCGTAACTACATTCCACACACCCCTGAACTAGCCTCAGGACTTGCTGTCCTCGTCCACTTCCACCCCGGGTAACTCGGGCAGGCTAAGGGGATTGCTGCTCCTCTTTAATGGATTGAAGTCCGGAAACGAATTCAGGAATTCCTTCCTGGCACCGCAATATTTACACTGCCCACGGCTTTCCGGGCCGTTGGCGACTTCAATTACCCAGTAATGGTGACACTGTTCTTCAACTGGCTTTTCTTCAATTCTCTCTTTAACTTTCTGTTTCATCGCACACCCTCTATCCAGCAATCATGACTATTCTAGTCCAGAAGACGACGGTTGTATGCGACTTTTGTCCCAAATGAAACAAGCCGATGGGATAGCTATGATGAGGGTATAAGAGTCTTTTCAGAGGCGATGATTGAGGAATTTCAGGAAGAATCGGCGGTGAGGGTACCTACGCCGAACCCTGCCCGTTCTCAATGATTATCTCAAAGGGACAGGTAATTGCCCCGTAAGGGCATACGAGCTCGCAAAGAGTGCACCAGCGGCACTCATCTACTTCAACAGCCTTGACGGTATTTTCCACTATCCCAAGGGCGCCACAGGCGCATACGCTGACACAGAGTCCACAACCCTGGCACTTTTCCCGGTCTATTATCGGCATATCTCCCATATTCCTATCTCCGTATCAATTATATTTTAAACTCTAAAACCAACTCCTGTCTGCGACATTTCTCTCATCAGGCGACGCCAGCCATTTCCCTGAGGCCTTTCTGGTCGGTAATAATAATGCGGTTACGCTCCATTCTGATAGTGCCTTCCGCTTCCAGGCTCTTGAGCGACCTGCCCACCATTTCACGGGCAGTGCCTATCATCGCCGCCATCTCCTGCTGGGTGAGACGCGGCCTCTCGCCGACTCCGTCACCGGCGTACTCAAGCAGCATCTTGGCGACCCTGCCGGTGACATGCCGGAAGGAAAAATCCTCAACCAGTGATACCAGTTCCTGTACCCTCCGCGAAAGCACCTGGATTACATTCAAAGCTACCTGCGGGTGCTCCCGGAGGACAACCTCCAGGTCGTTCTTTTTAATCGCATTGAGAGTTACCGCGCCCATGGCTTCGGCGCTGACCAGGCTCACGCCCCCGCTTAATACGGCAACATCATTGAAGGACTCACCGGGGCGTATGATGCTGAATATCTGCTCCTTGCCATCGGCAGATGTCTTGAAGACCTTGACCGCACCGGCAACCACAAAGTACAGCACACCCGCCGGTTCATCCTCAAAACTGAGTATCTCGCCCCTCTCGGCTTTCTTCTCGAAAATATACCTTCTGACCGAATCGATTTCGGAATCGCTCAGCCCGGAAAAGTACGGTATCGACTTTAAAAACTCTACCTGAACGGCCATGTCAGTCCGAATACGCTCCCGTTATACAACTTGAAATAACTGCCATGATTATACCAACTCCTGAGATATTCGGCAAAATGGGGCGCCGGGGCAGAGTAGTAAAAGATAATTGCGCAGATATATGGCAAATTGCGGACGCTAGCTGGCGCTGCGAAAATAGTAGCCGACACCCGGTTCGGTCAAGATATACCTGGGCTGGGAGGGGTCGGGTTCTATCTTCTGGCGTAAATGTGAAATGTAGATGCGTACATAGTCCACGTCGTCGATATATTCCCAGCCCCAAACGTTTTCCAGCACCTGTTGGTGAGACAGGACACGGTCGGCGTTCTCCACGAGCAATGCCAGAAGTCGGAATTCCCGCGGCGTAAGCTTCAACCTCTCCCCGTTGATGGTAACCTTCCGCTCCGACACATCCACGGTGAGGTAATCATTGGCAAAGAGGACTTTTCTCTTCTGGTTGAGATACGAAGGTTTCTCGGCACGCCTTAACGCCGCCCGGACCCTGGCCAGCAGCTCCCGGTTCCCCACGGGCTTGGTCAGGTATTCATCAGCGCCGCATTCCAGGCCGCGCACGATATCGTCCTCGGAGTTACACTTGCCGGTGAGCATAATAACGGGTATATCGCTGACCTCACGGATTAAGCGGCAGGTCTGCCAGCCATCGATTTCCGGCATCATGACATCCAGCAGGACAAGGTCGGGCTTCCGCTCGTAGATAACGCGTACGGCCTCCTGCCCGCTGCCTGCCTTGATGACCTCATACCCGTTGCTGGTCAAAACCTGGTCGACCAGTCTCATCTGGGCAGGCTCGTCATCGACAACAAGTATCTTTTTAGTCACGTCCGCTCCTCGCGAGGTTGATTCTGCCTCTTCTACGCGGCAGGATTTCAGGAGTGTTCAGACATATTATTTACCAGGTCCAGCAGGCGTTTGGCGCTGTTCAGGATATCATTCAAGCTGCGTCTCTGTTCCTCGTTGATTTTCCCGGGCACTTCATCGAGCATCAGCTCGCTAAAGCCGATAATTATATTCAACGGCGTACGGAAATCATGGGACTTTTCCGCCAGGAAGTAAGATTCTACCTTCATGCCCGCCTTCACCTCATCACTGGCGAGCAACAAACGCTTACCGGGGCGCTCCCGACTTCCCGTAATTTTCCCTCTCTTCCCCACAAGCCCAACCCTGTCAACATTCTTATATGCCATAAGTATTATTATAGCAAATAAACAGCCCGCTGACAATATACTTAAGTACTATTTACTGGTATTA
>JAUWZF010000136.1 GCA_030615475.1 Dehalococcoidales bacterium
GCCCGCTCCATCAGCTTGAGTAACTGTGCCTCCGCGGCCTCAAGATTCTTCAGTCTGGCACTCAGGTCAATGTACTCTTCGGTCACATCCTGGCCGGACGTGCTCTCCGACCTTACTTCGACCGCCAGCGCCCGCAACGCCCTGAGGGCATCATTAAAGTGTTCGGCTTCCACCCGGATGGAGATATTCCCCATCATCCTGTCCCGGTCCTGCCAGCTATTGGAAGAAACGACAAAGCCGTTATAGGTACCGGCAAGACTGATAATCTGCTCCATGGCCGACGCGACATCCACCACCACCAGCGCCATATATCCGGAGCGAACTATCATGCGCTCGCCGTCCCAGGACTGGTCATAACCCGTTGATGTTCCTTCCTTCGGCGGCATAGGGGCAGGTTCCGGGGCGGGCACAGGACCCTCCGGAATAATGGCCGCCGGGGCCGGCATCGGGGATGGTGCTGATACCTGAACCGGTTCTGCCGAAGCACAGGCAATCGTTCCCACGAGAAGAAGAACCACTAACAGTCCTAATATCAACCTTTTCATATCAACCTCCCACTTATATAGCCGTTCACTATATTATAACGCTAAAAGCATGAAAAGGTTCGTTATCTTCGGTATTATTTTACTAAATTTTCTCTAAAACGTCATTAATTATGGCTTTCGTAACAACGTATCCTTCTCATCCTTAATATGAGAAAGACCTCCTTACCCACGGCCAGGTTCATCTCCTCGAAGATGTACGACGGTACCTCGGCCATGAGATTAGTGTCGTCCACGTCAATCCAGATTCTCACGGTATTCCCGGCAGTCTTGATGGCGGTGATGCTGCCCTGAAATCCGTTGACACTCAGTCCCGGGGGTCTCGTCTCGGAAACATAGATATGACGCGGTAAAATGGCGACCTTCCGAACGTGACCGCCCTCGTGGGGAACGGTAAGTTTCAGTCCCCCGCAGCCGACCTCTATAATCCCCTGACCCAGGTCGCGGCAGTAATCACAGTTCAGGATATTCGGCGCCCCGATGAAATCGGCCACCCTTTCACCCTCGGGATAGAAGAGCATTTCTTCCGGCTCTGCCACCTGCTCCACCTGCCCGTTCTGAATCACGGCCACCCTGTCCGCCATCTCCAGCGCCTCCATAAGGTCGTGGGTAATATGGACGGTAGTCAACCCCAGCCCATGGTGGACACGCCTCAGTTCCAGTCTTAAATATTTGGCGGTACGCAGGTCCAGGGCACCCAGCGGTTCATCGAGAAGAAGAATACCGGGAGACGGCGCCAGGGCCCTGGCCAGGGCGACCCGCTGTTTTTCGCCGCCGCTCAGCGAACGCGTATTGCGATGCAACAAATGAGAGATTCCCGTCAGGTCGGCCAGTTCATTCACCCGCGCCTGAATTTCGCTACCTGAGCATTTCGCCATCTTCAGGCCGAAGGCGATGTTATCGACCACGTTAAGAAAAGGGAATAATACGTAGTCCTGCGGCACGTAGCCAACATTCCTCTCCTCCGAGGCCAGGTGCGTTACCTCGCGCTGGCCCATCCATATCTCTCCCTGCTTTACGTGGTGAAGTCCGGCGAGGCACTCCATGAGAACGGTCTTCCCGGCGCCGGTCGGCCCGAGGATAACGAAATATTCGCCGTCACCGATGGATAGATTGATGTCTTTCAGATGGAACTCGCCCAGATGCAGGGACAGGTTTTTGATTTCAATCATATCTGGTACCTTCTGCCGATGATTTTCCTGATAGCCAGCAGGGCTACGACCGCGATAATTATCAGCACGAAAATCACGGCAATCGCCTTCTCCACGTCGGCCGTAGCCAGACTGAGGAATATCGCCGTGGGCAATGTCTCCGTTTTCATAGCGGTAGCCCCGGCCAGCATCACCGTGGCGCCGAATTCGCCGACGGCGCGGGCCCAGGTAAGGATTGAGGAGGCAATCAGTCCGTCCCTGGCCAGCGGCAGGGTGACCCGGAAAAAAGCCTCCGGTTTACTGCAGCCCAGCGTCCGGGCGACCTGCTCGTAGCGGAGGTCGATGCTGTCGAAGGTGGACTTGAGCAGCCTGATGGCCAGGGCGCTGATAACCGTGACCTGGGCGAGCACGATGCCGGGTACCGCAAAGACGAATTTCAAAACATCATCGTCGATGGCGGACCCCAGGGGCGTATTGAAAAATACCAGCAGGGCGGCGCCAAGGGCTACCGGTGACACGACAATAGGTAAATCGAGCAGACTGTCAACGATGTCCTTCCCCGGAAAACTGGAACGCGAAATAGTGTAGGCTACCGGCACGGCAATCAGAATAGCGATAATAGCCGCGATAGTAGCCGTCATGACGCTCAACCTGATGGCGAACAGTATTTCCTCGGAGAAGAGCGCCGAGACAAAGGTGTCCCAATCGGTATAAGCCAGCATGGAAACGATAATACCGATAAAGAACACCGCCAGCAGCACCAGGGCGCCGATGGTAGCCACTCTGAATACTCTATCGCCACCGGCACCTTTTAAAATCCTGAACATACCGTTATACCCTGTGATGGTTTTTTATCTAATCAGCGGTTTGTAAGTATCGGGGAGCTGGTACTCACCGCCAATCTGAGCATCGGGAGTGAACTCCTTGGCTTCACTTTCAGTAGTAATGTATCCGAACTTCTGGAAAATCTCCTGTCCCTTCGGTGATGCTAAAAAATCGAGGAATTTCCGGGCGCTTTCCCTGTCTTCGGTAAATGTGGATATGGCACCGGGAATATAGGCCAGCCTGGGTATCTGCGGCGGCTCCAGATAAACGACGTCTATCGTATCGCGCCAGCTGGCAAAGACACGCCACCCCAGAATGGCATCTACCGATTTTAAAGCTATCAGAGTAGCCGTCTTGGAGCAGCTTTCGGCGTGGGTAACGATATTCGACTCTACTTCCGACAGCAGATTATTATACTCCAGTATTTCATAAGCGTATAAGCCGACGCATACCGCCTCCGGGTTGCCGATGCCTACTTCGATGCCCGGACGGGCTAAATCAGACAGTTTTTGAATATTTTGGGGATTCCCTTCCTGAACCAGAATAGCCGGGACCAGAAAAGTGATTATCTTCACCGAATCAGGGTCAACCACCCCGTCCTTCTCGGCCATTACCATATAGTCGGGCGAGCCCGGGATATACAAATCGCCGCTCTGCGATATCTTCATCTGCGATAACATGGTGCCTGAGCCGCTGAAGTTGAGATAGACCTTTATTCCCGTCTCCTGTTCAAAGGCCCGGGCGGCTTCTTCCATGGCCGGCTTACTGGCGGAACCGCAGAAGGCGGTTATCGTCTTCGGCCCTCCCCCAGCACAGCCACCGACCGCCGCAAGCAACAGCACCCCCGTTAAAAACAGCATTGTTTTCTTCACCAAATATTACGCCTTTCCAGACTGCACATGCTTTGCGTACGATATGCAACGTTATATTACTGTGAATATGACGCCCTTTAAAAAATTTTTACACTTCGCGCTCAAGCATCTGACGCACTCTGATGCGCTTTTCCTTGTATTCCCCGACAATCCTCCGCCCCTCCTCGGTCAGGCGGGCATAGCCACCCCTGGCTCCTCCGGTGGACTTCTCCACCAGCGGCTTCGGCGCCAGATTATTCATGGCCTCAACCCAGAGCCAGGCATTCCGGTAAGCCAGCTTCATCGATTTAGCGGCTGCCGATATCGAACCGAGCTGGTCAATGCGTTCCAGGAGAGTCACCCGGCCCCACCCCATGAACAGCTTGCCGTCCTTTTCCAGCCAGACCTTGCTTTTCACCACGATGCCCGACTCCGGCTGACGCCCGGAGCGCGCCCCATGCTTCACCCCGAATTCAGGTATCCTGGTTTCCGTCATCTTTCTTCTGACCATTATAGTAAAGCTCCAGAGTTCTATATTACCAGCAATATAACGCCCTGTCAAACCCTCCCCGGGTCTGCTTTCGAGATAATCCCGGCGTGCCGATAATACTAAGTCGCAACTCATTGTGACAATTTTGTGATATTTCGGTGATATTTTGTGATTTTTCTGTAACTCCATTTATCACCAATCGAGAGTAACTCCTCAGGTACCGCTTACATATATCCCATCCGAAAGTACTAACTTTGTGACTTTTTTGTGACTTTTCCATCCCGTTTTGTGATGTGTTTGTAATACTGCATATCTATCATATGTATAATATGCCTGCTTCGTAGAAAACACATAAAACACACGAGCTGTAACGACTGTGAAATAACAAAGGAGACCCCTTTTGGCCAGAAGAAATTACAGGGAAAATATCAGACTAACCTCACGAGACATCGCCGCGTACTGCCAGGTCAGTAAAAGCACGGTGCTCGAATGGATAAAAAGCGGT
>JAUWZF010000154.1 GCA_030615475.1 Dehalococcoidales bacterium
GGCTGATGTGCAATCGTTTTAGTTGCTGCCCCACCGGGCCATCGGCAAACTTGAAATACAGTTCCTGGGTCTTTTCTTCAAGCAGGAGCAATGACGACGCTGAAGCGCCGAGGGCATTATGCGTCATCCCCATGATGCACGTAATTAACTGGTCTTCTTTATCATCCGGCCTGGCCCTGGCCCAGAGCTTCTCCAGAAGGTCAATTCTAGTTGTACCAACCCGTGGCACTCTGTCAGCAGTCTTCAGCACCTTACTTCTGTTACTGCCGCTCATTTTAACCTGTGCCATCCTGCGATGAAGCTTCGGCATCTTCACGGGATGGCCAGCTTTCACTTTAATCTTTACTAACCTACCAGGAGGACTCCTCATCTTCCCTCCACACCTTTACGAAATCGTCGTTTTTAACTATCTTATTATTATTTTGGCAATAATCCGATAAACTAAAAATAAAAATCCAGCATTAAAAACTAAATTTTATGTAAATATTTGCCCTGTTCAGTGAGATGAATTCGGCTCACGCCCTATTCTCCGTCTTAAACCTCACCCCTTCTGGGGAAGGGAGAAGCAAAACCATCGACTGTATATAAACGGAACTGCCCTTGATAACACGTCTAATTGTTACCGGACCCATTCGGCTAAGTCCTGTCGACTGGTCATGCCGGTAACGGCGTCCAGGAAATCCTTCAGGGAAGCACTCTGGCTTCTCAGTTCCTTCAGTTCAACGCCGATGGGGCTGATGGAGGTGGGACTATCGGCATAAGTACCGTAAAAGGCAAAATAAGCCTGGTTCAGCTTCCTGATATGATAGCCGTTTTCGGCCAGGTACTGCCGCTTCTGCTCCATGAATTCCTCGGCCTGCTCGATTTCACCCCGGGCCAGGTAGTCATCCACGGCCTTCCTGATTTCTCTCATCTCTCTATTGAAGTCGAAGCCCGATTCTGTCGCCTGCTCCGTGTCGTCCGCTCCGTCCCGGGCATAATACTGTTCATAGATAATGGCGCCGATTTCCTTGCTGACCATGCTGGCTACGGTCTCGTTCATGGTGGCAATATCATAGTTCCGGCGGATACCGGCCAAATCCAGCACGTAGAGAAATCCCAACGGCGTAAAGGACAGATACTGGTGCAGCCATTCCTCGCCGGCGGTATCGAGCATAAACCGGACGTCCGCTTTATCGGTAACGTAGCTCGGGTAGGTTGACATGCCACCCAACCCGACCACCAGTGAGGAGACACCGAGACTGTCAATCTCGGCCTCGATACTTTTCATGTCCTCTTGAGTCATATCCGGCAGGAGAGTAACCTCCCTGATACTTTCTATCCTGTCCCTGGGTGACACGACCAGCAGGTGAGGCGGTTTCCCCAGATGAATATTGACCGGCGGAAAGCCAATTTTTATTCTTACGTACTTATCTACGGGATTGAAGATGCCCTGCCGGGAAAAGGCCTCTCTTATCTGCGTTTCCAGCAGCTTTTCAATAGCGTCGGCCAGTTCTGCATTCTGCCGTTGTCTTTCGCCGAGTTCATCTTCGAGCGAAGCCAGGTCGTCCCGGCGGTCCCCCGCCCTGACGGCTTTTATTTCCGATTCCAGTTTCTTAATCCGCTCGACGTTGGTAAAATACGCGGCGGTAGCATTATCCGTGCTCTCCTGCCGACTGAATAGTTTCCCGACCTCCTGGATTAAGGCACTAAGTTCCCACTTTACGAGGTCAAAGCGATAGGGCCCGGTGATATCACGCAGTTGTTTATTAAAGTCCTGGGCAGGAGCACAGCCGGCTACCAGCGAAAAAAGCAGCAATACGATAGCTACCAATAGCAATCTGAATTTACGTCGGGACTTAACCAATTTCATCCCCTGAAACGCCCTCGGGAGTCTTAACAGGCACGTGGCGAGGTATGTGCATCTGCAGAGCTATACCGACAGCTTTTCCTTAGCGAGGGCGACAATCCTGGAAAGTGTCTCGCCCGTCTTTTCAGCGATGACGACATCGGCGTGGTGGTCATGAGGCGTTTCCGTCAGGTTCAGAATAACCAGCCGGGCACCGCCACGCTTGGCGATGACGGGCATCTGCGCCGCGGGATAGACCACCAGCGACGAACCGGCGGCCAGAAACAGGTCGCACGCGGAAGACCTTATTTCTGATTCGCGGGTCTCCCTTTCCGGCATCGCCTGCCCGAAGGCAACGGTGGCCGGTTTCAAAAGGCCGTTACAGCTGTCACACCGGGGGACCGCCTCGCCGGCAAGCATTTTTTCATGAACTTCTTCCCGGGGATACCTCCGTTTGCAATCGAGGCAATCGACCCACTGCATGGTGCCGTGTATTTCCAGTACCATCTCCTCTGGCACACCGGCTTTCTGGTGCAGGCCGTCCGTATTCTGCGTAATAATGCAATCGAGTTTGCCCATCTGGTGAAGTTCGGCAACGGCGTAGTGCCCCGCATTGGGCTGTGCTTCTCTAATCGTTTCCCACATCATCTTGTGCATACGCCAGTATTTTTCTCTGATTTCCTCGCTCCGCAGGAAATTCGGCAAATTCAATTCGCTGGGGTCGAATACATCCCAGACGCCGCCAGGACTGCGGAAGTCCGGCACGCCCGACTCGGTGCTGAATCCGGCACCGGTAAAGACGACCACCTTTTTCGACTCAACAATCATATCGACTACAGCTTCAATGTCGTCCATCGTCAACCTCCCTAAAACTTGCGGGTTCTATCACGAGCAGAACCCGGTTAGCTTACCCTTATCACGGCCCTGGCCAGTTCCCAGGAAGACTCGTAGAGGTGCAGCCCCTTGCTCATGGCCACCAGCTCGCCGTCTTCAACGCCTATCTCACCGGCCATGTATTCTTTCAACAGCTGGATGGCCGCCAGGTTCGACGGGAAGCCGGCCCACAGGTCCCACGACCGGAAATAGGCGATAAACTTCAGCTTACCATCACGAATCCTGGTATCTATCATCCTCAGGCACGGCGGGTCATCCTTGTATATAGACTGGGCATCACCCACCGCCATATAAGCCTGATTTGTGTTGTAGCCGTCTCCCCGGTACATCCTGATAACTTCGGCTATCTGTGTCTCAAGATACTGGCCGTAGGTATACTGTTCCCCTTCTTTCCGATGTGCCGCCATGAGATAGGGCAGGTAGCTTTCCACGTACTCCATGGTGCTGGGCGGGGGCACGCCCTGGGGCACGTCCGGTACCAGCGGCCGCGTGCCGGGATAACTGATTTGAACGACGGCCAGGTCCAACTCCTTGCGCCTCTGACCGGCGTAGCTCCCGCGGTCGATTTTATATTCGTAGCCTTTAGCCATGGCCTCGCACAGGCAGAGGAACCATGCCTCAGAGAGGTCTCTGGCCTCAATTACCGAAATATCCAAAAAAATCCTTTCCAGTCTGCCGCCGGAGGCGCTATTTCTTACCCCTGACCAGCGCGAAAAACCTGTCCTGGTACTCCTCGAAGACGCCCCAGTGGTTCAGTTCCCGTTCGAGTTCGTAGGCCTTTATTTCACCCATGGCGACCTGCTGGAACATCTCTTCGATTTTCTGCCGGGCGCCGACGGGCACGCCGCCGTGGCTCATGCCGAGCAGTCCCCTCGAGCCGAGCTGGGCGATATTTTCCGGCATGGAGCGGCTGGTAATCTCATAGATAAATTTCAGCAGGGAAACGTCCCAGAGGTCGTCCTGTCCCTTAATGATAGAAGCCAGGGGGTCGCCCTTTTTATCAATCTCCTCATTGAGCCTGTCCACCACGACCGGCCAGCTGTCCGAGACGATATTAAGTTCCTTTGGCTCGTTTTTATAGGTATAAAACAGGCCGGGCGTATCCGGGCCATGCATCCTGAGCAGCGTCTCGAAATACCGGCGGGCATCGTAGCTGAACCCCTCCAGCTGGGTCAGATAATAAGGCGTGACAATCTTCGGCCTCTCAGCGATAACCCTGCCCTCTCTAATCACCGTTTCGTTAACATCTTTTACCAGCTCCGAGTAGACGGGTTCGGTGACGATGTAGTAATAGACATTGGTAACACCGAAGGTGGCCAGGTGCTGCCGGGGATGCCTCAATATTTCGGTGTGGCGGGCCGCGTATTCG
>JAUWZF010000225.1 GCA_030615475.1 Dehalococcoidales bacterium
CCTCCCGCCCGTTGTGTCTTTCACTATATATAACGCCGGAAGGGGGATTTGGTTAGGGTATTATTTAAGAAAAATCAAGATATAGCTTGCTTTTAACGTTCTCTTACCCACTCTTTAAACTCTTCCTTACTTGAAAACTCACGATAGAAATCTTTTGAAAAGACGCCGACTATTTGGGCATTGGGCATTTTTTGTCTCCACTTAGATAACCAATCGTTTACTGCAGCATCTATACTCAATGAAGAAAGTCTTCCAGTCAAGTAACCAGTATAGTAATTCCCGGCTGGGTCAAGAATAGTCAGTTTATCACCGGCAACTGGGAAAGCAACAGCCAGATGACCTCCCTCTTCATTCTTTATTTTTATTGCCCAGACACTATATCTATCGCTATTATAATTAATCATCATGCTTGCTAGCAGTACAGCCATATCTTCACAATCTCCAGCCTCGTCTTCTATAGTCTCTTCTGGCATCCTCCAGAAGTCTTTTGTCCATATTAATTTCCCGCCAATTGTTTGTGGGAGGATAGGTGTGTGGCTATCGCTAGAATATTCAATATTATTTACTACCCATTTATACAATCGTTCGTAGTCTCGCCAACGTTCATTCACATCTTCTGAGTAACTGCCTGCTATTTCTGTGACTTTAGCGGATACCATTTCATTTTCGGGTGTAATGAATTCCCGTGTATCTTCATCTTCGCCTTGGCGTAAATATATCTGCTCTCTTAAATTGGAGTATTGATTCAACATCTCTTTTTGTTCGTCCTCGGCTATTTCTAATTGAGACTCGGCAGTTACCAGTTGAGACTCGGCAGTTACCAGTTGTGATTCGGTTTCTGCTAGTTGATGTTCGGTATTTGTGAGTTGAATTAGGGCAGTCTCCAATTCGGCTTCGGTATTTGTTAGTTGTTCTTTGGTGAAATCCAGTTTAAATTCAATTGTATCTAATTGCGTTTTAGTGTCTGTTAGTTCGGTCTTTGTGATATCCAACTGAGTTATCGCCAGTTCTAATGTTGATATGGCGAGTTGTAAGGCATCTCTGGTTTCACTTAATTGAATAGATTTGTAGATGCTAAAGATAATAGCGATAAGCAAAAAAATTGTTGTTGGCACATTTATCTTATTCATGATTTTCTCCGTTTTACCTTAAATTCATATCGAGATTATATATAAATCATCCATATGCTGCAATCATTACCCTTCCCATCTCCCCCTAAACCTGCTATATTATTCCCAAATGCGTTGCGCTATTCTGGCGGATATCCATGCCAATCTGGCGGCTTTCGAGGCGGTGCTGGGTGACATCGAGCGGAAGGGTGGGGTGGATGAGCTGTGGTGCCTGGGGGATATCGTCGGTTACGGGCCTGACCCCTGCCGGTGCATCGAACTGCTGAGAGAGTATAACCCCGTCTGTGTCGTCGGGAACCATGACCATGCCACTATCGGCAAGATTGAGCTATCTTATTTTAATCCCTATGCGGCGGCCGCCTGCCAGTGGACGGCCGGACAGTTGAGCCAGGATGATGTCGCGTACCTTGAGGGTCTACCACTAACGGTGGAGAAAGGCGAATTTCTCCTGGCGCACGGCAGTCCGGCGGACCCTGTTATGGAGTATGTCATGTCCACCGGCATCGCCGCCAAAAACTTCGACTTTTTCCAGTCGAAATATTGCCTGGTGGGCCATACCCACGTTCCGGCGGCGTTCAAAGAAGAAAAGGGTACCTGCCTGTCCGTTAATTTATCGCCCGGCATCGGCATGGTGCTCGGTGCCAGCCGGATGATAATCAATCCGGGTGGGGTGGGACAGCCGCGCGACGGAGACCCGCGGGCCAGCTATGTCATATACGATAGCGAGGGCCGTGTCTTCCGACTTTACCGCATACCTTACGATATCAGCGCTACTCAGGATAAAATGATGGAGGCCGGTCTGCCCATTCACCTGATTACACGACTGGAAGTCGGGCGGTAGTTCCGCCGCTGCGCCTTGACAAACTTGCGCCCACCGATTACGATTTTTAGTGAGGTCGTGCTAGATGGGGAGCTAGCGGTGCCCTGAACCTGAAATCCGCTATAGCAGGGTCGAATTCCTGTTTGAGGCTTTTATCTGGTGGGACTACCTGTGTTAAGTGGTGTTGAAGGTTGGGTCCTGCGCGGCAGAGTGCTATGAATCCCGTCAGGTCCGAGAGGAAGCAGCGGTAAATAGTTTTTTCTGGGTGCCGCAGGTATACCTGGCTGGAGCCAGCTGGCCCGGGCAAGCCGTTAGGTGAAGTCGAGGGCAGGTGCACGGCCTCTAAGTTTTTACTATGGATAAAAGCCTGTCCCGGGGCGGTTCGGAATCACTGCTGGTGCAGACCAAAAAGTTGCTGCGCCGGTATGGCCTCAGGGCAAGGAAGGGCCTGGGACAGCATTTCCTCATCGACGGCGAAGTGCTGGAAGCTATCCTTGCCGCCGCCGAGCTGACTCCCACCGATACCGTAATCGAAGTGGGGCCGGGACCGGGTATCATGACTGAAGAGCTGGCGAAACAGGCCGGCTGGGTCATCGCCATCGAGCTGGACAACAGGCTGGCGGACATTCTCAAAAAGACGCTGGCTCATGATAATGTCGTTGTCCTCAACGAGGACGTCCTCGGCACCGACCCCAAAGCCCTGTTACAGGGGCGGGCGCCGAGCTTCCCGGCGGCCTTAAGTCCGTACAAGGTAGTGGCCAACCTGCCGTACTATATTACTTCCCCCGTCCTCCGCCATTTCCTCGAGGCATCCGTCAAGCCGGAGGTAATGGTGGTCATGGTGCAGAAAGAGGTGGCGGAGGCCATCGTGGCCGGGCCCGGCCGGCGGAGTATGCTCAGCATCGGCGTGCAGTTTTACGGCAGGCCGAGTATTGTGACTTACGTGCCCGCGACTTCATTTTACCCGGCGCCGGAGGTCGATTCG
>JAUWZF010000235.1 GCA_030615475.1 Dehalococcoidales bacterium
CCGCGCCGGTGTCAATGGCGTCCTCGAGTTCTTCCGTCAAAACGAAATCGCCCTCTTGACCCAGGCCAGAGAGACCCAGGCGTGGCGCCAGGTATTGACGAAATAGATCAACGAAAATGAGCGCCAGGCCGCCCGCCCAGACTAACCGCGGCGCGCGCTTATCCTTCGTGACCAGGCCGATACCGAACGCGGTCGCGGCTGTACCGCCCAACCTCACCACGTAAGCAATGGGGCCGGTGTACGGTATCTGCGGAACAAACCGCCTGACCAGTCCGGGAATGACGGTCGAGCCGATGGCGCCGGACGCCACATAGACACCCGTCATCAAGTCGAACCCCTTAATAAGGTCCGGATTGCGGCGGCGGCGATATGGCCTGGCATAGTACCGCCGCGTTGTCCTGGATCTCGGGCGCCTACGGGGATTGCTCAGAGCAGCCAGGACGGGGGGGTTACGCCGGCGCCGGCCACGTTTCCGCCTGGTACTCATTCGAGCGCGTCCGCCAAAGCCGGCGCGCAGTTGTTTGGCCGAGTATGTTCCACGTCTCCGCCGGCGTGGATTTTCAACAACAGGTATCAAAGCCATTTTGACCTCCTAATTTGTTAGCCAACAATACCTTCCTCTGTAATAGTGAACTTTCCATGTAAAAGCAAGAGATTTTTTTGCCCGCTTCGGGCACTGCCTGACGCGAACACCTGAACGGGCCGACCAAAGTCGTGCGTGTAAATGCGCCGCTTGCCGTCCTCTTTATCGGATAGGTAGTCAAGGCGCACCACGTGACCGAGCAAAACCAACGCCTTCGGCCAGGTGATCCTGACGCCGCTCAGACGGCGTGGACGAAAACCATGAAAGCGCTTTGACAGACGTACGGCCCCCCCGATTGTTGCACGTGAAACATTTTGTTTGGGCGGCCAGGGACAAGGGTTTTTCGGTTTACGCGCGCGCCGTCCATTTTTTCTAAAACTGACCAAGTCCTTATTGCGCCAGACGGTCTTTTCCCTGCCATGCTCTCGGAACCAAATCAGATAGCGCGTTGGCGTTGACTTGTGTATCCAACCTAACTTAGTCCGGCCACGCGACCGAAAGTAGACCTGATTACGTTTAACAAAATTATCGGCCATATCGCGCTTTCAAGGCCGGCAGGACAGCGATCAGCCCTATGCCGCCAATTACTATCCACTTAATCGTACCGCTAATATCACCAAAAAGGGGTTTCTCTTTGATAGCTTCCTGCAGGACGCTTTCCGAGATGCGTCCGGCCGTCACACCTTCAATCATGCGCGATATGTTCATTTGCTTTTTGATGTAGCCGCCGGCCCACAAGGCTGCAGCGATACCGCCGACAATCAGGACGCCGGCGATTATAACGGGGGGAAAGCCCAAGCCGGACAGTCCCCACGCTGTTCAGAGATCGGACACAAAGCTATCTACCTGCCTGGCAAAACGGCGTTGTGACTCAGAGGGGTTTTCGGCCCAGTTAGGACGTAACGTTTCCCACAGGCGGGGAAAATCCTTAAACCACCCCAAGACCTCACGTGATTGCTCGGCAGTGAACAGACCCTGGGCGCGACCGATCCTGAATTTCGCCCAGTCCTTTTTCGCTTGCTCATAGATATCGGGGAACCGGAAAAAAGCATCCCGCGCCGCTTGTGTCTCAAAAAAGGACGCCATTATCTACGCCGTCTTTTTCTCTTTGGCTTCGACTTGACAAAGCTGTCATACAGAATGTAAGCACCAATGGCCAGTATTCCGTATTTCAGAAAAGGTGAAGGTTCTACGGCAGCCGCTTCAACGAAAGTAGACGGTACTTCTGGGGCCGCCACGTCTACAAGACTAATGCCGTCCTTTGAGGGCATGACCGGCACTATCGGATCGGACTCTTTCAACGAAACCGTTTGTCCGGTCAAGGGCGCACCCGCGCCGGTGAATTTTCTTGCGGTAGGATCTGCACCTGGCACGACCGTAACCGTTGTCGACTCATAGGTAGCGCCGGACGGCGCCCTTTGACTGGCAATGAATTTCTTGCGGGCGAAAACCTCATCCCGAAGCGTGGGCGGCGGCCTGACCAAAATCGGTTTGACCGGCGGGGGCGTTACAGTGACAAGCGGCCCGATCGCAGGTTTGATCGCCGGCATGACGACCGGCTTGAGGCGCGCGACAATGCTTGGCAAGAGCGCTTCTCGCCTCTGAAGGACAAGGGCTGGAGCTATGGCCTCCGGTATAATTAAGGTTGGCGGGCGCGTTAAGGTGACAAGCGGCCTGATCGCCGGCATACCCACCGGAACGGGCGGCGGGGGCGCTGGCATCCTAAGCGGTGCCGCACCCTCCCTTACCCTACTTAGCCCCGACAATTCAGATCGGCGTGGCCCCCTGGTAATCCTACGTGCAAAGCGCGGCGTCAGTGTGCAACCGGGGAAACGTCTCACCGAAACCTGACCAAGACCGGATGGTTCCGTGACATCAACGTAGGCCATTAGTATCTCCTGGGAGCGTAGGCCGGACGCGGTTGCATCATGGTCCGCATCACCATGAAGCCCACCAGGCCGAGACCAATCAAAGCGACCGGCGATTTCAAAAACTCAGTGACGCCGGCCCGGGCCGCCTCGGCCGTCACCGGCGCCTGCACGATACCAGGCGGTATTCTTACGGTCGGCTGAACAACAACCTGGGGGGGCGCCTTGACGCCAAGAATCTTCGCGGCCGTTCCAACCACGCCGCCGACTACTTTCTTGACGCCATTCCAGATTGACGATAGAAAACCTTCAAGCCCTTCGAGCCCCAACATCATTCCGATAGGTTTGGTTGACGGGCCCAGGTTGGCGGGCGCCCACGCCTGAAAGTCGACAAT
>JAUWZF010000231.1 GCA_030615475.1 Dehalococcoidales bacterium
GGCTGACACTGGCCGGCTTCGAGGTCGGTGAAATAATAACTACCGGCGGCAGCTGGGATAACATCATCATCGGGCAGATAACGGCAGTCGAGCCCCACCCCAACGCCGACCGGCTGCGCCTGGCGACGGTCGATTCAGGCACGGGGAAGGAGACCGTGGTCTGCGGCGCCCCCAACCTGAATGTCGGCGATAAGATTGCCTTCGCCCGCGTCGGCGCCCGCTTGATAAATCCCTATAACGGCGAAGTCGAGGAATTGAAAACAGCCAAAATTCGCGGTGTCGCTTCCAGCGGCATGATTTGCTCCGAGAAGGAGCTCGGCATCTCGGACAGCCACGAAGGTATCATGGTCTTAGCGGCGGACGCAGAGATTGGCATGCCACTGGCCGACCACATGGGCGGTACGGTTCTGGACATCGATGTCACCGCCAACCGCCCCGACTGCCTTTCGGTGGTGGGCATCGCCCACGAAGTCGCCGCCCTGAGCGACCAGAAGATGCACATCCCGGAAATCAGCTATAAAGAAACCGACAGCCCGATAGATAAACAAATAACGATAGAAATTGCCGACCCCGACCTGTGCCCCCGGTACTGCGCCAGCCTCGTTACCGGCATTAAAATAACCGAATCGCCCGCCTGGCTGCAGGAGCGACTCATCGCCTGCGACCAGCGCCCGATAAACAACATCGTCGATATCACCAACTATGTCATGCTGGAGTACGGGCAGCCCCTGCATTCATTCGACTACGATAGACTCAGGAAGAAGAAAATCATCGTGCGCCGGGCCGCCGAAGGCGAGACCTTCTTTACGCTTGACGAAGCAGAGCGCAAACTCACCCATGATATGCTGACCATCGCTGACGGGGAGGGGACGGTGGCCATCGCCGGAGTCATGGGCGGCCTCGATAGCGAAGTTACCGAAAGCACCACGTCTATCCTGCTGGAAGCCGCCAGCTTCAAAGCGGCCAGCATTCACTATACCAGCCACCACCTCGGCCTGACGAGCGAAGCCTCGATGCGGTTCGAGCGCGGCATCAGCGCCGGCCTGACCATACCCGCTCTGAAGCACGCCACGAAGCTGATTGCGGAACTGGGCGGCGGGAAAGTCGCTAAAGGTATTATCGATGCTTACCCCGGCAGGAAAGAACCCGAGCCTATCGCCCTCACGCCGGATAAAGTAAAGCGTATCACGGGCATGGGGGTCAGCCGCGACCGGATAGTGAACGCACTGACCTTGCTGGGCTTCGAGTGCCAGGTGGAAGGCTCACAGATATCGGTGAAAACGCCTTACTGGCGCAGCGACATCCGGCAGGACGTCGACCTCATCGAGGAAGTTGCCCGTATCATCGGCTACGAGAAAATTCCCACCACCATGCTCAACGAGCCGATACCCCAGCAGAACCCGGAACCCGTACTCAGCCTGAAGAAGAGAATAAGACAGTGTCTGGTGGGCTACAGTTTCCAGGAGGTAATCACCTACTCGCTGACCAGCCTTCAGGCACTGAGCAATCTGGTACCGAATCCCCGCCCCCCGGAACCGATGCCTTTGAGGATAGTCAAGCCGCTGACGGCCGACCAGGAATACCTGCGCCCCAACCTGCGCGCCAGCCTGCTGGCCGCCCTGGCTTCCAATCGCCGGCATGAAGACAGCGGCATCAGGCTCTTCGAGCTGGGCAGGATATACCTGCCCCGGGAAAAGGACCTGCCCGCCGAACCCGAAGCGCTGTGCGGCGTCATGAGCGGCCCCAGGGTTGAGAGTTCCTGGCTGGGAGGCGACGGTTCGTTCGATTTCTACGATGTCAAGGGATTGGTCGAAGGCCTGCTCGACCACCTGGGCGTGGCCGTCAGCTTTGAAAAAAGCAGCGATGAGGGCCTGCATCCCGCCCGACAGGCCGCCATAGTTATCGAAGAGAACGGCCTGAAAGTGAAGCTGGGCGTTATCGGCGAACTGCACCCCAAGGTAGCCGACGCCTTCGAGATTGCCGGGCCGGTCTGCCTGTTTGAAGTCAACGTGTCGGCGCTGTCGCCCTTCGCCGCCAGTCACGATATGTTCCAGTCGATACCGCGCTTCCCGAGCACCATCAGGGACCTGGCTCTCGTGGTCGATGCCGATATCACCCACCAGAAGATTCTGGACATCATCAAGAGCTTTTCCCTGATAAGCGAGGTAATCCTCTTCGACGTCTATTCCGGCAAGCAGATAGCCGCAGGCAAGAAATCGCTCGCCTACCGGCTCGTCTACCAGTCGCCCACGCACACCCTGACCGACGAAGAAGTCAACAAGGTAGAGGAGCAAATCCTGAAGCGACTGACCGGTGAGCTGGGCGCGACCCTGAGGGCCTGAAAAAAATCCCCGCTAAAAGACTTGACAAAGTACTCATCTATCGTTATAATGTCAGTGTATTCTGAATTATCTGATTATTTGTATTTATCAGATATAACGACCTTGAAGGTGGTTAATATGAGTAAAAATGACACTGAAGAACCCTGCTGCTCCCCTACTGATACGAGAGTCGGCTGTTGCAAGGTTGAGGCCGTAATCAGTATAGACGAACGTGGGCAGATGGTACTGCCAAAAGACCTGAGAGATAAGGCAACTATCCGCCCCGGTGATAAACTTGCGTTAGTAAGCATGCAAAAAGATGGAAAGACGTGCTGTCTCACCTTGATAAAAGCCGAGGAACTAACCGGAATGGTTGAGGACCTGCTCGGGCCGGTAATGGCGGAGATTGTACAGAAATAATAAGAAGGGTGGTTTTCATGAAAGACACGGAAATCAGGAAGTCAGTAAGGGAAGGCTATGCCAAAATAGCCCGACAAGGCGGCTCCTGCTGCGATACTGAGAACTCATGCTGCAACAGTACTGAC
>JAUWZF010000153.1 GCA_030615475.1 Dehalococcoidales bacterium
CCGCTTCCGCGGGAATGACAATAATGTCCCTTATTTGATTAAGTTTTCAGGTACAGTCGGTGCAGGTAGTCCTTGAAGCCATGTTTTTTCCAGAACGGGTAGCCTACCTGATTCGCAACGGTAACATCCAACTCAATCATATCTATATTCCGCGACTTGAACCAGTCCATTATTTTCCCCAGCATCTGCGCCCCGATACCACGGCGGCGGTAATCCGCCTTTACCGCCATTTCCTCGATGAAACCGTACTTTTCACGCTGAAACGCCGGTGAGGACTTTCTGATTTGTGCAATCGAATAGCCGACAACGTTTCCTTCATTCAGGGCGACGAAGACGAGGGTGTCCTCAGCCGCCATCATCTCTCTCAGGTGCTCCTTATAGCCGGAACGAACGTTATCAACCATGGGATAGCGTGGGTCGATATCTTCATGGAAGAGCGCAAACTCCTCCCAGACCTCGATAATCCCTGGTACATGAGAGTCCTGCGCTATAACTATCTTCATGTTAATTCTACGTCTCAAGCCAGCAACCTATTTATCCCCAAACTACCGGCGCGTCAGGTCCACCATTTCTATCAGGTTCCTTTTACCCTTATCCTCCTCAAAGTAGGGCTCCCGCGTGCCTCCTTCGCCGACGAGCATAATCTCGATTTGAATAATAGGGCTATCGACACGGGTAATCTCCAGGGGACAATGGGGGAACCCCGGCGGCAGGTAGACCATCGTGGGCCGGGTGAAGACGTGCTTTTCCAGCTCCTCGCCCAGATAGAGCACCACCTCGGCCCCGAAATCGTCGGGGTCGTCAGGGTTGCCCCCGTACCAGGCCAGGAACTCGTCGAAATTGTGGGTATGGCATGGATTATCTGATTTAAACGGCTTCTTGACGAACTGGTGGCCGATAGTCAGGCCATAGCCCAGCTGCTGATGGCCTATCATCAGGCCGTCGAAAACGACACTGTTATCTTTCTTTACCTTAATTTGAATATGGGGTGGATGAAAAACGTATTTATCGTACTTACCAGCCATTCCGGCCTCCTTAATACTGAATTTATTGGCGGTGCCGCCAATGGGCAAATTCTAGTCCATTCACGTTCAGATTGTCAACGCGAGAATGTTACGTTCCATACGAATGCTGCATTTGTGACGATTTTGTGACGTTTAAGACATATTTTGTGATACTGCTGTGATACCGCTTCTTTACAATACCTACAATTAAAGCGATTGCAACGATTGCAGGAAGTGTGCAATATGCCACGATTATATCTTCCTGCGGAAATAAATAAAAACCGGGAGTTAAATGAGATACTCGACACGGGGAAGGGCCATGTTGAACATCGTAAAGTTCAAGGGGTGTAAACGTTGTGGCGGCGACCTGTTCCTGGAACGCGATTCCGAAGGGATCTATATAACCTGCCTTCAGTGTAGCGCCATCTACGTCAGGCGCTTGGCCCCGATAATGAAAAAAGCCAAGCTCAAGAAATTATACGCCCGCTAGGGGAGTGAGACAATTATTCCCGGTCAGCCTCCTGGTCCGGCTTACCTTCACGCTCTCTAAGCCAACGCTTAATCTCATCCAGAGCGGGAGGGGCGATATAAAAGACCTGTATATCCGATGGGAATTGCACCTGATGGTTCTCCCGCATGAGCAATATCCCGATTTCATTCTCTTTAAGCGTTTCATCGATTTGACGGGCGATATGCTCATTTCTCTTTTTCCCTATTTCCACGTAAGATTCGTAGACCTTTGATACTACCTTCGGGTTTTGCAGGCCTATTATCAGGCACCGGCTCCAGTCCATGAACTCCGTCAGGATATCACCATCCTCGACCGCTTCCATCCGCGCCTTTTTCTCCAGGCAGGCCTGAACGATTTTATGGCTCCGGTCACTCAACCCCTTGACGGTTTTACCGCCCTCATCACCGGATACCGCGACTAACTCGTGGTATATCCTGTTGACCTCGCCGAGCTTTGCGGCCAGGTCCGCCACCTGCTTCTCCACCTGTCCCCAGTATTTATTATACTTCACAAGGTAATCTTCCGGCAGGTCCTCGCCGCTGTAAATAAGCGGAATGAAATACAGCTTCCTGCCTTTCTTGAAAATTTCCACCGGAGGTTTTTCTATTTTCCCCAGTTCCTCAGCCATTAAATCCTCTAACGATAATCACCCTAATAAAATGATATAGCTATCGCATTTCCCTGGCGCAATCCCGGCACACCACCAGTACCGGCCGGAACCTGGCAATACTCACCATCTCTTTAAGCGGCCTGTTTCTCTCACACCGCTGACATTTGAACGTTATTTCCCGGGGTTTCGGCTTCTTCGCCTTACCCCCTTCCTTTATTGTTTCCGCTGCCATAGGCACTCCTTTAACGAAAAAATCGGTCATCCGTTTATTACGGCCGGAACAACGGCACTGTTTGCGAAGGGGTAACTACACAATTTATAACATCCTGATTACCGCCAATGGTTGTATTACTGCTGACAACGCACTGTCTGAGTCTGGCGCCGGCACCGATACTGACATTATCCCATAAAACCGCATTTTCGATACTGGCGCCGTCCTCCAGACGGCAGTCCCGCCCGATAACCACCGGCCCCTTGATGCGTACCCCCTGACCTATCCGGCTTCCGCCGTCAATCATTACCGGTGCCATTATTACCGCCGTAGGATGAATAACAGCATACTGACTATAATATATACCATTTTGCTCCGAGATAGAAATAAGCGGGCCGGTTACTGTTGATAACAGGAGGCCAACATTCAACGAGAAATATTTCTCCGGGGTCCCCATGTCCATCCAGTAGCCCCGGTAGGGATAACCGTATACCGGCGCCCCCATGCCCAGAAGGCGAGGGAAAAGCCCCCTTTCAAACATGTAGTGGGTATTCGACGGTATGTGCTCCAAGATTTCCGGCTCAAGGATGTATATCCCGGCATTTATCCAGTTGGTCGCCGCTTCGGAGAGGGGAGGCTTTTCAATAAACCGCTTCACTCTCTTTTCACTGTCGGTCTCCACCACCCCGAAGGCACTGGGATTATCCACCCAGCTCAGAGAGATGGTCGCCTTGGCTTTTTTCTCACGATGGAAAGCGAGCATGTCGGCTAAATTCATATCCGTGAAAATGTCACCGTTGAGAACAATAAAGGTATTGTCCAGGTAAGCTCCGGCATTCTTGACGGCGCCGGCGGTACCCAGAGGTTCCTTTTCCAGGCAGTAGGTCAGGCGCACCCCGTAGCGGCTGCCATCCCCCAGATACCCCCGGATGGCATCGGGCAGATAGCTCAACGTCAGGATGATATCCTCAACGCCGTACTGCCGGAGATACGCAATGGTATGCTCCATGAAAGGTCTGTTCAGCACCGGCAAAACGGACTTGGGCTTATCATCGGTGAGCGGCTGAAGCCGCGTTCCCGGTCCGCCCACCAGAATAACCGCTGTTAATTTCTGCAAGCCTGTAGTTCTCCTCGCCGTCAACAAAAAGAGACAAGCCCGAAATATAATCAGGAAAGGTATCGTTCATCATCCGATGTTTCCTTGCTTGCCTCCTCTATTATATCACCGGTTCAGGCCTTGACGAAACTCAGGTAAGCACTGGCCACAAACAACACGATCAAACCAGTATTAAACCAGCTCAACCGGAAAAACCTCCCCGGTTTGAAACGCAGCCCGGTAAGGAAGAGCAGTGACATCAGGATAACAGCCCCGGCAGTAAAAAGATGACTCTCCGAGACCTGAGCCAGAATGGGTCCTTTATTATAAATCAGGTCGATTACCGGTATGATAGTCAGGTTGAACAGGTTACTGCCAATCATGTTGGCCACCGCCATATCGACCGCGCCGATTCTCATCGCGGTAAATGAGACCGTTATTTCCGGAAGCGTGGTGGTGAAAGCCAGGAAAAGGCTGCCCACGAAACTATGCCCCCAGCCAGTCGTCGCGTGAATTTCATCACCCACGGTTGCCAGCCAGATACCGGCACCGATGATAAAAACCGCCGATATACAGAAGTTGATATAGACTCTTTTTAATGATTCCTCGCCCTCATACAGTTTGGTTTCTTGAGCCGGAGGGTTCTTCTTTTCGTAATAAAACAACTGC
>JAUWZF010000073.1 GCA_030615475.1 Dehalococcoidales bacterium
AGTCCTCACTGGACAGGAGCGTGCAGAAGGAAAGGATAACACAGCAGGACAGGGATGCCGTTCTGGCACGCATCAGGGGAACGACCGATACCGGGGACTTCGGTGAATGCGACCTGGTAATCGAAGCCGCCGTCGAGAACCTGGACCTGAAGAAGAAGATATTCGGCGATATGGACAGGATCTGCCCGGAACGCACGATACTGGCCACCAATACCTCCTGCCTGCCCATCATGGACATGGCGGCGGCTACGCGACGACCGGACAGGGTGCTGGGAATGCACTTCTTCAATCCGGTGCCGGCGATGAAACTGCTGGAGATAATCAGGACGACCGCCACCAGCGCGGCTACCCTCGAGACAGGCAAGAGCTTCGGCAAGTCCCTGGACAAGACAATTGTCATCGTTCAGGACTCGCCCGGCTTTATCGTCAACCGTCTCATGACGCCGCAGATTCTCAACGCCATCCGCATGGTAGAGTCCGGTATCGCCTCCGCTAAAGACATCGATACCGCGATGGCCCTGGGCTTGAATTACCCGATGGGGCCGCTGGCCCTGGCCGACCTCATCGGACTGGACACGTTTCTCTTTATCGCCAATGGCATTTACGACAAGCTCCGTGACGAGCAGTACGCCGCGCCGACACTCCTGAAAGACATGGTGGCCGCCGGGCAGCTCGGGCGGAAAACAGGTAAGGGGTTTTACGAGTATACGTAGAAGGGTGAAAACCATTCCCTGAGCGAGTGGTAAGGTAGAATAAGAGTGTTTAACAATAGCTTGGTGTCATTCCCGCGCAGGCGGGAATCCAGCGGAGGGGGTAAGGCGGTCTGGATTCTCGGGTCAAGCCCGAGAATGACATTATCAAATAGTCTCTAGTATTCTATCTGTAACTATTAAAGGAGAACGATGATGAGTATCGAAGGGAAAGTGGCCCTGGTCACGGGCGGCTCCGGCGGACTGGGGAGGGTGCATTGCCTGTCCCTCGCCAGAGCCGGCTGTAACGTTGCCGTTGTCGGTCACAGCCACATTGAGAAAGCGGAAGCCGTAGCTATGGAAATCAAGGCTATGGGGAAGCAGGCGCTGGCGGTGGCGATGGATGTCGCCAACCTGGATGAGGTTGAAGTCGCCATCAGTAAGGTGGAGAAAGCGCTGGGGCCGGTCGATATCCTTGTCAATAACGCCGCCAGCGGCATCGTGCGCGCGGTGACCATCGCCAAGATGAAAATCCAGGACTGGGCAAAGGATTTAAGCGTCAACCTGACCGGCCCGTTCAATACCATCAAGTGCTGCCTGCCGGGCATGCTGGAGCGGGGCTGGGGACGCATTATCAACATCTCCTCCATTGCCGGCACCATGGGCGGCGCCGGCCAGTGCAGCTACGCCACGACCAAGGCCGGACTTATCGGTCTTACCAAGACGGTGGCGCTGGAGGGGGCCCGCAAGGGCGTCACCTGCAATGCCATCGTGCTCGGGGTATTCGACGGAGGCAGCTGGCACGAGGTAGCCCCGGAATTCCAGGAGCGCATCGTCAAGCGCATGGCCATGCGCCGAACCGGCACCCCGCAGGAACTCAGCAACGTACTCCTTTTCCTGGCTTCCGAGGAATCGAGCTATGTCACCGGTGAAGCCATCGAGGTCAGCGGCGGCGCCAGCCTGTTTACTTTTTGATGCAGTCTGTCATTCTGGCGAAGGCCAGAATCCAGACCTCTCTATCCCCGCCGCTGGATTCCAGCTTCCGCTGGAATGACAGAATGAAAAAATAGAGAATATAATAAACGGAACGAAAGGAGCAAATACATGAGTGAAGCTGTCATTGTCAGTGGTGTCAGAACAGCGATAGGTAATTACGGAGGTTCCCTGCAGGACGTACCGGCGGTAAAGCTGGGCAGCATCGTCATCGAGGCAGCTCTTAAGAAAGCGGGCCTGAGACCGAAGGGAGACGCCAGCACCGCACCCGAAGCGCTCAAGGACGAGGGAATTATCGAACTTGAGAAGAAATATGATAACTGGGACGATTCTCTCCAGGAAGTCCTGGTGGACGAAGTTATCATGGGGAACGTCATCCAGGCAGGTCAGGGGCAGAACCCCGCCCGCCAGGCAGCCATCTATGCCGGCGTCCCCAAGGAAGTTAACGCCTTCACGGTTAACAAGATTTGTGCCTCCGGCATGAAAGCGGTAGCCCTGGCCGCCCAGGCCATCAAGACCGGCGATGCCGAGGTTATCGTGGCCGGCGGTATCGAAAACATGAGCGCCGTCCCCTACTACGTCCCCAGGATGCGGTGGGGGGCCAGGATGTTCAACGCCGAGATGGTCGACGGCATGGTCCACGACGGGCTCTGGGAGATATTCTACAACTACCACATGGGCGTGACCTCGGAGAACATCGCCGAGAAATTCGGTATCTCCAGAGAGGAGCAGGACAAATTCGCCCTGGAAAGCAATAACCGCGCCCTGGCGGCTACCAAGAACGGCATCTTCAAGGAAGAGATAGTGCCGGTGGAGATTAAGGTCAAGCGCGAGACCAGGATGTTCGATATCGACGAGCACCCCAGGGAGACCTCGATGGAGCTCCTGGGCAAGCTGCCGACGGTGTTTAAAGCGGACGGCGGCGTCACCGCCGGTAACGCTTCGGCCATCACCGATGCCGGAGCCGCCCTGGTAGTGATGTCGGCGGAGAAAGCCAGGGAACTCGGCCTGAAGCCGATGGCGACCATCCGCGCCTGTGCTTCCGGCGGCGTCGACCCGGCTTACATGGGCCTGGGCGTCGTGCCGGCCACCAAGAAAGCACTCAAGCTGGCCGGACTCACCCTGAAAGATATCGACTACATCGAACTGAACGAAGCCTTCGCCTCACAGTCGATAGGCTGCATCAAAGAGTTGGATTTCGACATGAGCAAGACGAACCTCCACGGCGGCGGGATATCGCTGGGGCACCCCATCGGCTGCACCGGTGCCAGGATTCTGGTAACGCTCGCCCACGAGATGGCGCGGCGAGACCTTCAGCTCGGCCTGGCGACACTATGCATCGGCGGCGGTCAGGGTATGGCGACTATTATCGAGAGGAAGTAAGACTATCCCCGTTTTTCGTACTCGGGGCACCAGGTGGCGCTGGGGCGTGCTGGATTACGGCAGGCCCCGCGCCAGTTCCATTTGCAGTTATCGCAGAGAATAACATTCATCCCCAGCCACTTTTTCACTTTGAGGGTAAACCTGTCTTTCCAGCCGGGACCTGTCTTAGATTTCATGTTCAGTCCTTCTCGATTCTAAGTTTAGTTTAACAAACATGGTGCTATCGGGCAATAATTGTGCTAAAATACAGTAAAGCTCTCGACTTAAGGGGAAGTCAGTCATGGCTAGAATAACGGCCAGGAAAAAAGGGGCAGACAGGAAAAAGGGGATAAAAGAGCAACAGGTACAGGAAGTGCCCCTGCACATCGAGACGGTTAAGTGGGGCGATTTGACCTGGGTAAATATTCAACCCCCGACCGAGCGGGAGATAGAATACCTGGAAGAAACCTACCATTTCCATCCTCTGGACCTGGATGACTGCCTCAGTCGCAAGCAGATTCCCAAGGTGGATGAATATCCGGAGTACCTGTTCGTCATCTTCCACCTGCCGGTTTTCGATAAAGAAACGAGGGTTACCACCAAGCGGCAGTGGTCGGCATTTGTCGGCGAGAACTTCCTCGTTACGCTCCATACCGGGGAACTGAGAACACTGACAGCACTTTTCCGCGACTGTCAGGCTAACGAGGATTCCCGCGAAGAGTATTTCAGCAATGGCTCCGGTTACCTGCTCTACAGGATACTCGACCGCTCCATCGACTCCTATTTCCCCGTCCTGGATAAAATCCTCAGCCTCATGGAAGACATGGAGGACAGCGTCTTCGACGAGGACGTCGCGACGGCTAAAGAGCTGAGTGTATTACGGCGGGATATCATCGCCCAGCGGCGCGTGATGTTCCCCACACGCACGCTCTTCATGTCTCTGGAGAGAAGGCTGAAAAGATTTACCAAAGTGGACCTGACCGTCTATTTCGGCGACCTTATGGACCACATGAACAAGATATGCGAGACCCTGGATGAATTAAAAGAGGTCATAGAAGTATTTAAAGATACGGACTATACCCTGGCTACCTATCGCATCAATCGGGTCACGCGTCTTTTGACCATCTTTTCCACAATTGTCCTGCCCTTCTTAATAGTTTCCAGCCTTTACGGGATGAACGTCACACTACCCGGTGGACTGGAAAGGGGAAGTGTACAATCATTCCTTATATTGTTGCTGGTAATGTTGCTTATTGCCGGCAGCATGCTCTTCTTCTTCCGCCGCCGCCGCTGGATTTAGGAAATGAATATCTCATACCGCCTGGTGATAATCATCGCCGTTTTTATCACCTGTCTTATCACCGCCAATATCATTGCCGTTAAAGTAATCAGCCTCGGCCCGTTTACCCTGCCGGCGGCCATTTTCGTTTTTCCGCTGAGCTACATCTTCGGCGATGTTCTTACCGAGGTCTACGGCTACCGCGTGGCGAGGAGGGTTATCTGGCTCGGCTTCATCTGCAACCTGATTTTCGTCTTCTTCGCCTGGGTGGGGCAAATTCTTCCTTCGGCTGACTTCTGGGAGGGGCAGGAAGCTTATAAGAACATCCTGGGCTACACGCCGCGGCTGCTGGCCGCCTCATTCCTCGGTTACCTGGTCGGGGAGTTCGTCAATTCCGCTATCCTGGCCAGGATGAAAATACTGACCAGAGGCCGCTGGTTGTGGAGTCGGACCATCGGCTCGACGATAATCGGGCAGGGACTGGATACCTCCATATTCATTACCCTGGCCTACATCGGAACGGGTGCTTCCGTGCCGACAATGATACTGCACCACTGGTTCGCCAAGGTAGTCATCGAGGCTGTATGCACCCCGGGCACCTACGCCATCGTCAACCGGCTGAAAACTAAGGAAGGCATTGACACCTACGATTACGAGACCAAATACAATCCTTTTAGAATATCGGAAAAGGGGCAATCGTAATGAAAGTTCAGATTCTCGGCGCGCACAACATAGAATCGCAGGACACCCGGTGTATCAGCCTGATAATCGATGATGTCCTGGCGATAGATGCCGGCGCCCTTACCTCCAGCCTGTCCTTCGCGGCGCAGCAAAAGCTCAAGGCCGTCCTGCTCACCCACCAGCATTACGACCATATCAGGGACATACCGGCCCTGGGCATGAATTTCTATCTGCACGAGAATACTGTAGATATCTACTCCACCCGGCCCGTCCACGAAGCCCTGTCGGCTCACCTGCTGAACGATAACCTCTACCCCAATTTCATGGATAAGCCCCCGGAAAAACCGGCGATACGGTTCAACATGGTGGAACCCGGCAGGATGGAGTCAGTCGCCGGATATACCGTATTGCCGGTGACTGTGAACCACGCCGTACCTACCGTCGGCTATGAAGTCACTTCTCCCGACGGTAAAAAGGTATTCTATACGTCAGATACCGGACCGGGCCTGGACGAATGCTGGCGTCAGGTATCGCCTGACCTGCTTATCATTGAGGTTACTGCGCTCAACAAGTATGATGAGTTCGCCCGTGAATCGGGTCACCTCACCCCGGCCCTGCTCCAGCCGGAGCTGGAGAGCTTCCGAAAACTAAAAGGCTACCTGCCCCAGGTAGTCACGGTGCACATGAACCCCCTGGATGAGAAGGGAATCGCTGAAGAAATCGCCGTGGTAGACAGGGCGTTGAATACGAAAATCCGACTCGGCCACGAAGGAATGCATATAGAGTTGTAAAGATGGGTGGAGACAGTTCCGGGATACGGTTTATCGTCGACCATAACGTGGGCAAGCTGGCCAAATGGCTCAGGATGATGGGCTATGACAGCCTGTTCTTCGACGGCGATGATGACTCCCAGATGGTCAGGCAGGCCATGGCCGAGGGAAGGATGATATTGACGCGGGATGCCGGGATTATGAAGAGGCGTGTGATCAACAACGGGCGAATCAAGGCGTTACTTATTGAGAGCGAGGAGCCGGAGCGGCAGATGCGACAAATTATGACCGCCCTGGACTTAAATAAAAACCTGCGCCCTTTCACACTCTGCCTGGAGTGTAATCATCCGCTGGCCGAGAGCAGCCGTGAAGGGGTAAAAGACCGCGTGCCGCCCTACGTTTACAAAACGCAGACCCAGTACATGGAGTGCCCGGCCTGCCGCCGCATCTAC
>JAUWZF010000069.1 GCA_030615475.1 Dehalococcoidales bacterium
CGGCATGATTGGCCTGGCCTGCATACCGCTAATTGCCTGGCTATTTCACAGGCCGTCCGAATATATCTTCTACCCCCTGGCCCTTATTCTCTTCCTGGCTGCCTATACCCTCATCGGCCTCAAGGGAGAGATGGCCAGAGCAGGAGAGAAAAAGGTCCTTATAGTAGACAAGAATTATAATTTCTGGCAGACCAAGAAAAACGGATAGAAGCCGTCACATGAAGAAAGTAGCCATCGTCACCGATACCACCGCCTGTGTCCCCCATGAGCAGGTAGCCCGGTATGATATTGAAGTGGTGCCGGTGCAGCTCATTATTGAAGACAAGCCCTACCGGGACGGGATAGACATCAGTCCCACCGAGTTCTATAACCTGCTGCGCAAAGCCAAGAAAATGCCCACCACCTCCAGTTCCTCACCCGACCCTTATCTGGCGGCCTACCGGAACGCCAGCCGGAAAGCACAGAGCATCCTTTGCCTCACCGAACCATCCAAGTTCAGCGCCATGTCTGATTCGGCGCGGGTAGCCATGGAGATGGCCAGGAAATCTCTCCACAACGTGGCTATTGATGTAATTGAATGCACCACCGCCGCCGCCGGGCAGGGACTGGTGACTCTGGCCGCCGCCAAAGCCGCCGCCCTGGATAAACCGCTGGAAGAGGTCAAGGATATTGCCAAAAGCATCATGTCAAGGATAAACTTATACGCCACCCTTGATACTCTCACCTACCTGGTCAAAAGCGGCCGCGTCCCACAGGCCGCCGCCCTCGTTAATTCGATTCTCAGTATCAAGCCTATCTTCACCCTCAACCACAGCGATGCTCACACCGTGGCCCTCCCCAGGACCATGAAAAGCGCCATGAAACGCATGATAAAGCTGATGGAGTCGGCGGTGGTCAGAGGGCAACCGCTGCACGTAGCCGTAATGCACGCCGATGCCCTGGGAGAAGCGATAACCCTCCGGGACAGGATTACCTCTCAATTCGACTGTCGCGAAATATTCCTCACCGAGTTCACGCCGGTCATGGGTGTCCACACCGGGCCGGGACTAATCGGCGTGGCTTTCTACGGCGAAGAACCGGGCGCATAATTTCTCTCCCCCACCGCCTAGCCAAACAGGCCAAAACCAATTATAATCTATGGTGTATAAATGTCTGAATATTTTACACCCGCCCTGGATAAAATCGTGAGAGATACAGACCGTTGAAAGGAGACCTGATATGGAGATAAAAGCCGTTACCGGCGACCTTACCGGTATTAAGGCCGGTGCCATAATAGTTAATCATTTCGAGGGGATGAAACACCCGGACGGCGATGCCGCCGCCGTGGACAAAGCCCTGGACGGAGCTATATCCCGGCTCATCAAGCAGGGCGATATCAAGGGCAAGCTGAACGAAATTACCCTCCTGCACAGTCCGGGCAAACTCCCGGCGAGTCGCGTCGTCGTGGTCGGCCTCGGCAAGAAAAGGGAACTCAACACTAACAAGGTACGCGGCGCCATCGCCGAGACCTGTCGCTACCTGCGGGGGAAGGGCGTGACCAGCGTGGCTACCGGCGCCCAGGGGGCCGGGATAAACCGCATAAAAATCGAGGACACCGTTCAGGCCGTGACCGAGGGCGCCCTGCTCGGACTGTATTCCTTCCGACGGTATATTACCAAAAAGGAAAATAATTTCGGCGAGATTAAACAGCTCAGGATAGTCGGCCAGCCAAAGGCAATGCTGACCAGAGCCATCACCAGAGGCCGGATACTGGCGGAAGCCGCCAACTGGGCCCGGGACATGGTCAACGAGCCGGGTAATTTCATGACACCTGCTCAAATGGCGGAGGCCGCCGCGCAGCTGGCCAAGGAGTACGGGCTGAAATTTGAAGTGCTCGATAAAGAAAAAATGACCGAACTGGGCATGGGAGGCTTGCTCGGCGTCTCCCAGGGAAGCCAGCAGCCGCCCAAATTCATCATCCTCAGCTATCAAGGGAGCGACTCCGATAAAGTCGATGTAGTCCTGGCCGGTAAAGGCATCACTTTCGATTCGGGAGGTATTTCCATCAAGCCGTCAGATAAAATGAACGAGATGAAGGGAGACATGGCCGGCGGCGCTTCCGTACTGGCCACCCTGATTGCCCTTGCCCGGCTCAAGCCCGCGATAAACGTCACAGCGCTCGTTCCCGCCCCGGAAAACCTGCCCAGCGGCACGGCCCTGAAACCGGGCGATATTATCAAGGCCATGAACGGCAAGACGATTGAAGTCCTTAATACGGATGCCGAAGGGCGCCTGATTCTCGCCGACGCCCTTTGCTACGCCAAGAAGCTCGGCGCCGGGGCCATCATCGACGTGGCGACTCTTACCGGCGCCTGCATAGTAGCCCTGGGCAATATCTGCACCGGCGTTTTCAGCAACAACCAAAATCTTTCCAATAAGGTAATTGCCGCCGGGAATGAAGCCGGTGAGCTCGCCTGGCCGCTACCAATGTTCGACGAATACAAAGAGCAGCTGAAAAGCGATATCGCCGATATCAAGAATACCGGCGGCCGGTACGGGGGAGCCATCACCGCCGCCAAGTTCCTGGCCGATTTCATTAACGGCACCCCCTGGGTACACCTGGATATCGCCGGTACCTACTATACCGACAAGGAAAAAGGCTACCTGGTCAAAGGCGCCACCGGCGTGCCGGTACGTACCCTTGTGAACGTGATTCTTTCTCTGGCGAAGAAATAATAATCAACACTGTAAGGAGGATGCGATATGAAGATTAAATGGTTGGGGCATGCCGCATTTTTAATTACCTCGGACAGCGGCACCAGGATAATTACCGACCCCTACGAGACCAGTGAAGGCTTAAAGTACGGCGAGATAACGGAGTCGGCGGATATCGTGACCGTGAGCCACGACCACGGCGACCATAGCAACGTGGCGGCGGTCAAGGGAAATCCTCAGGTAGTCAGGGATACGACTGAAGTCAAGGGCATCAACATCAAGGCCATTCCCACCGCCCACGACGACAAGGGCGGCAGCGAGAGGGGCAAGAATACGATATTTTGCCTCCAGGTCGATGGTGTACGCGTCGTCCACCTCGGCGACCTCGGGCACCTGCTCACGGACAACCAGGTTGTGGAAGTGGGCAAGGTGCACGTGCTTCTCGTCCCGGTGGGGGGACACTTTACCATCGATGCCAGGGCCGCCGGCGAGGTCTGCGACCAGGTCAGTACCCGGGTAATCATCCCCATGCACTATAAAAACGATAAGTGCGTCTTCCCCATAGGCGGAGTGGATGAATTCATCAAGGGTAAGACCAACGTGACCCAGGTGGACGGCAGCGAAGTCGAGTTTACCGTGGCCGAGCTGCCCACCAGCCCCCAGATTATGGTCTTAAAACCGGCTCTCTAGGTCTCGGCAAGGGTTGATGATAAATCCGAATAACGTCAATCTCATTATCTTCGACACGGACGGGACGATTATACCGTCTTTAGAAATCGTCTACGAGGCGATAGAGAGGGCTTTCGCCAAGCTGGGCTGGCCGGTTAACTTCAGTGGTGAAGACATTAATCAATTCCTGGGACAACCGGCAGCGTCAGCACCGGGCAGTGGACTGTACCAGTTCATCACGCCACCCGGGAGCCACTTAACGCCGGCGGAGGTCAGGGAAAAAGTACGCGAGGAATATAAAGATACGTTCCAGGAAATGGCGGAGACATTTCCGGGGGTCAGGGAAACCCTGGAAACGCTTAGAAAAAGGGGTTACAGGCTGGTTCTATACAGCAACGCTTCCATTATGTATTTCGACATCGTAACCTCGGCGCTGAATATCCGGGACTGTTTCGATTACGCCGAGTGTGTCCAGGAGAATAACCTGACCAAGCCCGAGCTGGTGTGGAAAATCAGGGAGAAATTCGGCGGCCCGACTACCGCTATAGTCGGTGACAGATTCCACGATATCGAAGCCGCCCGCGAGACCGACTCGCTATCCGTCGGCGTCCTCTTCGGCTACGGCGGCAATGAACCGGAGCAGGCGGATATAGCTATCAACAGTTTCGATGAACTCCTATCTATCTTCGACCGGAAACTCCCGATATTCGAGAAGATACTGGGTGAAATCGACCGCAGAAAGCCCGGGGATAGGCCGTTCGTCGTGGGGATAACCGGCATCGACTCCTCCGGTAAGACCATGTTCACCGGGGCGCTCGCCGATTACCTGGTCGCCAGAAACCGCAAGGTGCAGGTGATAAATCTGGACGACTTTCACAATCCCAGGGAAGTCAGGTACGCCGGGGAAAATCAGGCCGATAATTACTACCACAGGAGTTTCAATATTCAGACTATTATCGAAAACCTGCTGACGCCCATTCGTCAGAAGCGTGAATACTCCGTTACTCTCAACCTACTCGACGTGGACAAGGATAAATATGAAATAGAGAATAAATTCTCTTTCAACCGTGATACAATCGTCCTCTTCGAAGGCGTTTTTCTTTTCAGAAAAGAACTGGCGGAGTATATCGACCTGAAGGTTTTTCTGGAGATACCTTTCGCAGAAAGCAAAAAACGCGCGGTGGAACGGGACCCGGAAGCAGTTCTGAATAAATACGATACAAAATACCTGCCGGCACAGGCGAGATATCTGGAAGAATATCCTCCCCGTGATGTGGCTGACATTATAATTGACAACACCGATTGGGAGTTCCCGTCCATCAGGTATTCACGCTGACCGCTTTTTTGGTTATTGAATACCAAAATTCTCCCCATACCCCTAGAGGCTATTGACTTCCTGTGGTAGAATACTATATAGGGGGTAAGGTCTCACCTAAAACAGGCATTCAAGTTGGAAATAAGCTGTATCATTCTTGCAGGTGGTAAAAGTTTACGTTTTGGGCATGACAAGGTTTTAGAAAGGGTTGGTAACACAAGTCTACTCGAACTGGTAATATCCCGCATAGACTCACTCAGTAAAGATATCATAATCGTTACGGCGAAAAAGAGAACCTTCGCACCGTTGGCGAACCACCCGAAAGTCAAAACGGTATCCGATATTTTCCCGGGGCAGGGTTCTCTGGGTGGTATTTATACAGGACTGGTAGAATCGGGTTCATTTTATAACCTTGTCATTGCTGCGGATATGCCTTTTTTAAATGAGCCCTTGCTGCATTATATGATAGGGGTTTCGAATGGTTTCGATTTCGTGCTGCCGAGAGTTAAAAATCTATATGAACCGCTGCATGCCATTTATACCAAAAACTGTATCGCCTCCATCGAATCTATACTCAAACAGGGTAAGAAGGTTATCATCGAGCTTTTTAACCATGTGAAGGTAAGGTATGTCGAAGACGAGGAAGTCGACAGGTTCGACCCCCAGCACCTGAGTTTCTTTAATATCAATACGAAAAAAGACCTGGAAATAGCTAGAAAGATGGCCGGAGGAGCTACCGATTAATGTTAAGCGTTGAAGAAGCACTTGAAAAAATACTCAATGAAATAGATACCCTTGAAGAAGAGTCGGTCCCCATTCTGGAATCGCTGGGACAGGTTCTCGCCGAGGATATAAAATCAGATATTAACGTACCCCCGCTGGACAATTCCGCCATGGACGGCTACGCCGTCAGGTCCGGGGACACAACCGGAGCCAGCGAAAAAACGCCTGTATTCCTGCGCGTTATCGAGACGGTCATGGCGGGCTCCATTTCCAGGCACGAGGTTGTGCCCGGCACGGCGGTACGCATCATGACCGGAGCGCCGGTCCCCGGAGGCGCCGACAGCGTCGTCCAGTTTGAGAAGACCGACGAGGAAAAACGCAAGGCTTCGGCTCCCGACGAGCCGGTTGTCCGGGTAGGCATCCTGTCCGAAGCCAGACCCGGCCTTAACATCAGGAAAGCGGGAGAGGATATTGCCAGGGGTACTGTAGCCCTGAAGAAAGGCAACGTCATCAGAGCCGCCGAAATCGGCCTGATGGCTTCCCTCGGCTACGGCCAGGTTAAGGCTATACGCCGCCCGGTGGTGGCCATCCTGTCTACCGGCAACGAACTGGTGGAAGTCGATAAACCACTTACCGAAGGCAAGATATACGATAGCAATGCTTACAGCATCGCCAGCCTGGTCAGGCGATATGGCTGTATCCCCAAAATGCTGGGGATAGCCCGGGATGAAGAAGCATCACTGGTAAGCAAGCTCAAACAGGCGCAGGATGCCGATATACTGCTGACTACCGGCGGTGTCTCCATGGGCGATTACGATATGGTGAAGGATATCCTGGCCAGAGACGGCGAAATGGTCTTCTGGAAGGTGCGGGTCAAACCGGGGAAACCCCTGGCTTTCGGCAAAATTAAGGGTAAAGATAAAAGCATACCGCACCTGGGCCTGCCCGGCAATGCCGTCAGCTGCATGGTCAGCTTCGAGTTGTTCGTCCGCCCGGCCCTCCTGAAGATGATGGGGAAAAAGAACTTC
>JAUWZF010000086.1 GCA_030615475.1 Dehalococcoidales bacterium
TGAAGAAGCCGAGCCTGCCGAATCAGCTTAACCCCCACCCCTCGGTTGTTATCTTTTCCCACCCTGCCGCCCTCGTGGCATCTGGAGGTTAGGGTATAATATACCCCATCTTTACCCGTTCGTAGATTGTTTTAATATCAACCTTGTATTGTATCTGTTTGGAACTCATTTTATTCTCAGAGTATTGCATTACGGTACTGGGTATTTCTATTAGTAAATATTGTCAAGTGTTTTTGGGGTAATTTAAGAAAATATTTATGGGAAAGTGGGGTTATCCCACTTGACAAACAATCCCACCATGTTATAATGTATAGGTAAATAAATAAATAGGTAGATATATGGCAACTATAATAAAGGATGAGAACTTGACAAGGGTGGCTAAGAGCGTTAAGCCAGACCCTAAAAGGCGCGTGCTTCTACCCAAAGTCTTGGTAGTAGAAGATATAACATATCATATATACACTAATAACTCTGGGCAAATTGTCTTAGACCCACAAGTAACCATACCCGCACATGAGTTATGGATATTTGAAAATAGGGAAGCCCTAGATTTGGTAGATAAGGGTATGGCTGAGGAACGGGTAATAAACCGAGGCTCATTTGCTAAATACGTCAAAAATGAGACGCGAGTTAAGGTTTAAACCTACTGCAGATGAGCAACTTACCAGAATTGAGAATGATACTGCCTTAAAAGGCGTCTTAAAACAAGTTAGGAAAACACTAGGATACCTAGAAACAAATCTTCGGGCTAAGTCTCTCCAATCCCATGAGCATAAATCATTAACAAGGCGTTATGGCAGGAAAGTCTTTGAAGCCTATGTCCAACAAGATACCCCGGGGGCTTACAGAACATTCTGGTACTATGGGGATGATGAGAGAGATGAAAACGGAAACCATATTCCTATAATAACAATAATTGCTATAGTCCCACATCTTGCTTAATCAATTCCAACACCACCTGGACTTGTACCGCCCTCGTGGCGTCTTTGGCTTAGCCCATCACTTTTCCCCTTTCTTTCCCCTCTCTGTTATAATTAGGGCATGGAAAAGCCTCTCCTAGTTCTCTTTGACGGTAACGCCATCGTGCACCGCGCCTTCCATGCCTTCGGGGCCACCAGGTACCGGCAGGCCACGCCGCTGACCGTCTCCAAGACCGGCGAGGTCGTCAGCGCCGTTTACGGATTTGCCCTGATGCTCCTCAAGGTGTTGAGCGAGCTTAAGCCGACCCACTATGCCGTTGCTTTCGATAAGAAAGGCCCCACCTTCCGGCACGAGCTTTTCGACCAGTATAAGGCGCACCGCCCGCCGACCCCCGACGAGTTAATCAGCCAGTTTGGGCGGGTAAAGCAGCTGGTGGAAGCTTTTAATATTCCTCTCTTTGAAATCGACAAATACGAAGCCGACGATGTCCTGGGTACCCTGAGCCAGCAGGCAGGCCGGCAGGGGATTGAGACCGTTATCGTTACCGGAGACGCCGATACCATGCAGCTGGTCTCTCCCCACGTCAAGGTGCTTTATCCCAGAGCGGGCAGGGCCTTCAGCGATACCATGCTTTTCGACGAGGATGCCGTCAGGGAGAAATACGGCGTCGGCCCGGAACATATCACCGACCTCAAAGCTATGATGGGCGACCCCTCCGATAATATCCCCGGTATCCCCAGCATAGGGCCAGTCAATGCGGCTAAACTAATCAGGCAATTTGGCTCTATAGAAGAAATCTATACTCATTTAGATGAGGTAACTCCACCAAGAATCCAGACCTTGTTGCGTGAAAATGAAGGCATGGCTCGTCAAAGCAAAGAGCTGGCAACTATCGTCACGAAGACGCCGGTCACGTTAAACCTTGACGATTGCCGGGTCAGCCAGTTCGACCGGAAGCAGGCGGCCGACTTCCTGGGTGAGATGGAGTTCTACAGCCTCCTGCCCAAACTGCCGGGCATGGAAGGGGAGTCGGACAAGGTGCAGGTCGAAGCCGCTCCGGCGCAGGGGGACTACCGTGTCGTGGCCACCACCGAAGACCTCGACGAGCTGGTCAACCGCCTGTCGGCGGCCAGGTCCTTCGCCTTCGATACGGAGACAACCGGCCTGAACCCGATGTCGGCGCAGCTTGTCGGCATATCCCTGGCCGTTGAGCAGGGCAGGGCGTATTACATACCGGTCGGCCATACAATCCTGGACGCGGTCACACAGCTGCCGCCGGAACAGGTCATCAATCGACTCAAACCTCTTCTTGAGGACCCCAAATTAACCAAGCTGGCCCACAACGGCAAGTACGACATGATGGTACTGGCGGAGTGTGGGGTGGATATTCACGGTCTCAGCTTCGATACCATGATTGCCGCCCACCTGCTGGGAGAAAAGGCCGTGGGGCTGAAAGCGCTGGCCTTCAGCAAGCTGGGTATCGAGATGACACCCATCAAATCTCTTATCGGCACCGGTGCCAAGCAGATATCGATGTCGCAGGTTGACATAAAGCAGGCTGCCGACTACGCCTGTGCCGATGCCGACATGACTTTAAGGCTGGCGACTCTATTTGAAAAGGAGCTGGATAAGCAGGGTTTAATAAAACTCTTTAACGGGGTCGAGATGCCGCTGGTGCCGGTCTTACTGCTCATGGAAAGAAACGGCGTGGCTGTGGATACGGGGATATTGCAGGGAATGTCAAAAAATCTCGGCGAGCAGGTGGTCGTACTGGAGGGGAAGATATACGACCGCGTCGGCCACGAGTTCAATATCAACTCGCCTCAGCAGCTCGGACGCGTCCTTTTCGACGAACTGCAGTTACCCACGACTCGCCGGGGTAAGAGCAAATACTCCACCGAGGCCTCGGTCCTGGAGGAATTTCGTAAAGACTACCCGATTGCCGGTGATATCCTTGAATATCGTCAGCTTACCAAAATAAAGTCGACCTATATCGATACCCTGCCGGGTCTAGTGAATCCAAAGACCGGGCGGATTCATACCAGTTTCAACCAGACCCGGACGACTACCGGGCGGCTTTCTTCCAGCGACCCCAATATGCAGAATATCCCTGTAAGGGGGGAACTGGGGGGACAGGTAAGGCAGGCATTTATCGCTCCGCAGGGTTCCAGTCTCATGGGTGGGGACTATTCCCAGATAGACCTCCGGGCTCTGGCGCACCTGTCGCAGGACGAGAGCCTTGTCAAAGCCTTCAGGCATGACGAGGACATCCACGCGGTGACGGCGGCCCGGCTCTTCGGCGTGGAGGCCTCTCAAATAACAGCAGACATGAGGCGGTTCGCCAAGACGGTCAATTTCGGCGTTATCTACGGTATGAGCGACTACGGCCTTGAGCAGGCCACCGAGCTTTCCCGCGAGGAAGCCGGTAAGTTCATCAGGGCCTATTTTGTGAAATATCCGGGCGTACGGAAATACCTCGACGATACCAAGGAGCAGGCGAGGGAACAGGGCTACGTGCAGACATTGCTGGGCAGACGACGTTATATTCCTGATATCAATTCAGCCAATCGGCAGGTGCGGGAAGCCGCCGAGCGCATGGCTATTAACATGCCGGTGCAGGGGACATCCGCCGATATTATTAAAATAGCGATGGTAAACCTGTACCGCGAGATGGAAAAGAAGAAATTGAAAAGCAAGATGCTGCTCCAGGTACATGACGAGCTTGTCTTCGAGGTGCCGGATGAGGAGATGACGACCCTGCGTAAGCTGGTGTCTGATGTGATGTCTTCGGCGGTGGAGCTGACCGTTCCGTTGAAGGTGGATACCAAAGCCGGCCGGAACTGGGGAGAGATGAAATAGACCATGCCGGAACTCCCTGAAGTTGAAACGATAAAGAATGAACTGCTACCCTATGTCCTCGGGCGCACGATTACCGGGGTCGATTTGTTCTGGGAGCGGATAGTGCGGCAGCCGTCGGCAGAGGAGTTTCGCTCCCGTGTTGTCGGGCAGAGAATCACCGGCCTTTCCCGGCGTGGCAAGTACCTCTTCTTTCACCTGAGCGGCGGCGAGGTGCTGGTCATGCACATGAAGATGACTGGTTCCCTGCTGGTAGACCCGTCCGACGGCAGGTTTACGCGCGCTATATTACACCTGGATAACGGCACGGCGCTGCATTTCTGGGACCCGCGTAAGTTCGGGGTGATGTGGCTGGATAAAGACGATAGCGCCGTGGCCGCAAAATTGGGCCCGGAGCCGCTGGAGGATGGTTTTACGTCGGGAGTGCTGGCGGAACTATTACGAAAACGTACCGCGCCGATAAAGCCCGTCCTCCTCGACCAGTCCGTTATTGCCGGTATCGGCAATATGTACGCCGATGAGGCTTTGTTCGATGCTAAAATCCACCCCATGAGACCGGCGGGGAGCCTCTCCGGGGATGAAATTGAGCGACTTCATGCCTCCATCAGGCGGGTGTTATGGAAGGCCCTTAAAGAAAAGGGCGCCAGCATACGCAACTATATTCGCCCTGACGGCAGTCCGGGCACCGCCCACGACGAGTTTAACGTCGCCCACGGTGTCGGCAAAGACTGCCCCAACTGCGGCACGCCCATCAGGCGTATCTTAGTACGCAATCGCGGCACATATTTCTGCCCCGAATGCCAGCGGGAGGGTTAATCGTCCCACAGGCGGAAGGGTGGGTATTTATCGGTCATCAGCGTCACGTAGGCAACCACGCGGAATGACCAGCGGTTCAGGCCCACACAAAGTTTAAAAATATCCCCGGGATACTTCCCGGTAAACAGCACCGCTATAGCACCAAAGATTGCGAGAATCGACGTGAGACCGACATTGCCTTGTCCCCAGCCTCCCTGGAAGGTAGCAGTGACAATGTAATGCGGGATTCCCAGCAGCCACTTTACCCAGATCAATCCTTGGGACAGCTTCTCGGGATAAGGTATGTCCAGGTCGGCGGGATAGTCGGGGTCGGTTTTCAGGCTGAAGGGAGGGTACTTGTCCGTACCCAGCGCCTGGTAGCTGTAAAAACCCACACGCCATGTCCAGCGCAGGACACCGGCATTAAAATCGAATAAACCGCGTGGGTATTTCGCCGTGAACAGGATGGCGAAGAAGGCGATAATCCACACTATCGCAAAGGCTATCCACAAGAAGCAAAGGCAGAAATAATGTGGTATAGCCAGCAGCCACTTGAGCAGCCACCACCCCCGACTCGGGGGTATGGTTAGCTCCCCTCTGAGAGTTACCGGATAGGTCTTGTTTTCCGCGTTCATTATTAACCTCCTTAATATACTGGTATTATTGTTGCATAAGATTACTATACCTCTGTTTAATTGTCAAATAATACAGGATCTCCATTGACAGCGTCATCACATTAGTGTATTTTATGTGCAAGCAGGATATGTTTTCAGGATTTATTTAAGATGAGGTTAATATGGAAGCAGGCGGGAACATCGCAGCGAGTCCAATTACATTTAGGCCTGGGGTAGGCTCTTCATACGGTAACGGCTAGCGGCAATTATGGAAGTATTTCTTAGAGCTGTTTTTAATAGGTATTATTGCGTTTGTCATTGGCATTCCAACCGGTATGGGTGGATGGGCGGCGGGTGCTGCCGGTGCCTTTTTGATCGTTATTGGG
>JAUWZF010000130.1 GCA_030615475.1 Dehalococcoidales bacterium
CACGATGTCATTCCCGCTTCACTTTGTCATTCCCGCGAAAGCGGGAATCCAGGGGGGTAGGGTGACTGGATTGTCGGGCTTGACCCGATAATGACGTGATTCGATGAAGACAAAATGAACCAGGAGGTAATCCTGAAATGAAAATGGCTCTTGAAGGGATAAGGGTACTGGATGTCAGCGAGGCGGGTCTCGCCCCCGTGTGCTGCCGTGTTCTGGCCGACATGGGAGCCGAGGTAATTAAAGTGGAGAGGACGGAAGGCGGCGACCAGACAAGGGGCATTTTACAGATAAGCGGCAACGTGCCGATTTACGACATTAATTACGTGTTCGAGTTCTATAATTTCAACAAGAAGGGCATCACCCTGGACCTGAAGCAGAAAGAGGGACAGCAAATACTTTACAGGCTGGTGGGAAAGTCGGATGTTTTCGTGTGCAATTTCCGGCCTCGGGCCCTGAAGAACCTGGGGCTGGAGTACGAGACAATCTCTAAAATCAACCCCCAAATAATATATACCCATCTCAGCGGCTACGGACTGCACGGGCCGGAGAAGGACGTCGGCGCTTATGACTTCGTCGGGTACTGGGCCAGGAGCGGTGTCATGGCGGCGCTGGGCGAGCCGGACACGCCTTTACCCTTCCAGCTGCCGGGCTTCGGCGATAACACCACCGGCATGTACGCGGCCTGCGCTATTTTGATGGCCCTTTTCCACCGGGAGCGCACCGGCGAGGGGCAGGAAGTCTGCGTGTCCCTCATCGGCGGGGGGATATGGTCGATGGGCATCGTGCTGTCGTCCGTGCTGGCGACGGGCCTGGAATATCCCAGAGTATCCCGGACGTGCCAGAGTAATCCTATCTTTAACAGCTACGAATGCGCCGACGGCAACTGGCTCCAGATGGCCTGCATCCAGGGGGACCGGTACTGGTCGGGAGTCTGCCAGGCGCTCGACATATGCGAGCTTGAGAACGACCCCCGGTTCCGCACGCACGAGTTGCGCATGGAGAACCACGAAGAGTTAATCCCGATACTGGATGAAGTCTTCAAGTCCAAAACCAGGGCCGAATGGGCGGAGCGACTCAGCCAGCATGATATTATCTGGACGCTGGTCAAGACGCCGGCCGATGTCGCCGCCGACCCCACCCCCTGGGCGGACGGGTATTTTCGGGAAATCGACCACCCGGCGGGGAAAAAGCTCAAGATTATTATGCCGCCGTGGCAGTTCAGCAAGACCCCGCCGGCCATCCGGAACACCGCTCCTGAGTTCGGCCAGCATACCGAGGAAGTGCTCACGGAAACACTGGGCTATAGCTGGGACGATGTGACCGCTTTCAAGGACAAAGGGGTCATAAGCTAGGATTGAAGGAGGCACTGATGGGCGAGCTATTAAGGGGAAGAGTCGCTGTCGTCACGGGCTCCGGTAAAGGCCTGGGATGCGCTGAGGCTATGGGACTGGCGGCGCAGGGGGCCAGGGTGGTGGTCAATGACCTCGGCACGGGTATCGACGGCAGCGGTACCTCCAGAGGCCCGGCGGACGAAGTCGTCGCGGAGATAATAAACGCCGGCGGTGAGGCCGTCCCCAGCTATGCCAGCGTGGCCACGGTTGATGGGGCGGAAAGCATTATCAAAACGGCGCTGGACAGCTTCGGGCGTATCGACGTACTGGTAAATAACGCCGGTTTCACGCGCGACCGGATGGTTTATAACGTTACCGATGAGGAATGGGACGCGGTAATGAAGACCAACCTCTACGGCACCTTCTACTGCACCCGCGCCGCCTGCAGGATTATGAGGAAACAGGGCTACGGCAGGATTGTTAATACCTCCTCCCACGCCGGACTGGGGAACATGGGGCAGGCGAGCTACTCCGCCGCCAAGGAGGGCATCGTCGGCCTGACGCGCACGGTGGCGAGGGACATGGGACGGTACGGCGTGACCTGTAACGTTATCCGCCCGGTGGCCGGCACGAGAAGATTCGAGGAGATGGCCAGGGAGGGGGGACTCAAAGAGGCGTGGGCCAGGATGTGGGGAGAAGAGCTCGCCGAGGAGCGGATTAAGCTCATGGAAGAGGTCAACCGACCGGAAGATGTCGCCAGCCTGGTGGTCTATCTCGCCAGTGAAAAAGCGGATAACATCAACGGCTGCGTCTTCGAGGTCTGGCACGGACATATCGGGATTTACGTCGACCCGCCGACGGTGGAGCAGGTGCTCCAGAAAGACGGCCGGTGGACGCCGGAAGAGCTGGCCGAGGCCATGCCGTCAACGCTGACTAAGGACAAGGTACGCGAGTTGCCGCCTATCTTTCCATTTTAAGGAATATAGCTCAAGCTATCAATAAGGAGGAGAAAATGGTAAGAAAAATCGACCACATCGGCATTGTCGTCAAAGATGCCGATGAAGCCATGAAGGTTTACTCCGAGATGTTCGGCTTCGAGGTCGTGGAGGAGATGGGGGGACCGGGCGGGGAGTCTAAAACCGTCCTGGTAAGAGCCGGTGATATCATACTGGAGTTTCTCCAGCCGCTGACTGACGAAGGGAGCTTCGCCAGGTTCCTCAAGGAACGCGGCGGCGGCTTGCACCACGTGTCATTCGCCACCAATAATATACAGCAGGAGTTGAAGACACTGAAAGAACAAGGAAGAAAACTAATTAATGAAGAGCCGATGTCTCTGCCCAATGGCGGTAAGGTAGCCTTTGTTCATCCCAGCGCCGCGGAAAACGTGCTGATAGAGCTGGTGCAGAGACCCCAGCCTTTACCAGACAAGGGAATGAGTATTAAGATGGCATAACCCGTAAAAAGTATCGAGAAGATATCGTCCTGTCTTCAGGCGACTAACAGTGGTATCAGTTTCCTGACGCTGTCCAGTTTTTCCAGTTTCTCCAGCATCTGGAGCAGTTTCGTGGCTTTCTGCTTTGATATCTTAGCGGAAAACTCGATGTTGGTCCAGAATTTGGCGATTATCTCTTCCTTTGACATCGGGTTGTGCCGGGGGTCGCCTTTCGCCGCATCGCAGGAAGCGGTGAATTCCCGGCTGTCTTTAAGGGTTACGGTCAGTCGCGCGGCTTCGAATTTAACATAGGGACTGGCTGTGAGCTTTATCTTTCCAATGAAGTCGGTTATCCGGGGGTCGCGTATCGCTTTCTCGGTGAAGTGCTCCGGCTTGACGCTCCCGTAAAGAAACGCCGTCGCCACCACGTACTGGTAGTTGAAGACGGCGTTGCCGTGCGGGAAGGCCCCGATTTTAAACGGACTGCCGCAGATGTGGTCGATGCCGCCCTGTGCCAGGTCGAGATTAACTTCCTGTATTTCCTCCGCCTTGATACCATGTTTGCGCACTATCGCCAGGGCGCAGTCGATGGCGGCATGGGGTATGCGGCAGCAGGGGTAGGGCTTGATGGTGCCGTCGGTATAATATGCCCTGCCCAGGTCCCGGCTCAGGTCCTCCGGTTTCTGGCAGCCCTCGGTGAACATCTTGTAATAGCCGAACTTGCTGAACAAAGCGTCCTCCGGGCCCGTCCAGCCGGCCTTGGCCAGCTGCGCTGAGAAAACTCCCGCCCGGGCCGATAGTCCCTGCGGCAACTTGAAGGCGGTGGTGCCGTCCCAGATTATCTGGAAGGTGCTGCCAATTTGATTGAGAACGATGCCGAAGGCGTTTCTCATCTGGAGTTTGTTCAGTCCCAGCAGCCGTCCGGCGATAGCCGCCGCCCCGAAGGCGTTCACCGTGCCGGTGCCGTCCCAGCCCAGGGTAAAGCCGAAACCGGAGGCAGCTAAAATGCGCACCGCGATGTCGTCCCCGACGAGCAGTGCCGTAATCAGCTCCCGGCCGCTGGCATTCACGGCCTCGCTCATGCTGATGGCCGTCGGTACGGTAGTGCCGCTGATATGGCCCGGCGTATTGACGCCGTCCACCAGGGGACTCACCGGCTCGAAATCGAAAGAACGGGACATGACGCTGTTGACCATGGCGGCGTTCCCGTCTGGCACTTTACCGCCGTGAACCAGGATGGTGGCCTCTTCCTTGCCGCCTTCATCCCGTAAGAGCCCGACGAGCTCGGGATTGCCCGTATCGGTGGAGCCGCCTATCAGGCAGCCTACCGTATCGATGATGCGGTACTTCGTGCTCTCCAGCGTATCCGCGTCGAAGTTTTCAAAGCGGGTTTCCAGTGCGTTGGCGGCCAGTTTTTCAATCGGCGTGCCGTTGCTCATAATTTACCTCCCAGCGTCTCACCTGTATACCACCTATTTACCTATTACCGTCGGGCTCTTGCCGGGAGTGGCCAGCTTCTTGACGGCGGCCTCGTTCAGTTCCACGCCGAAGCCGGGCCCGTCGGGCGGGTAGAGAAAGCCTTTCTCGTATCTGGGGACGTTTACCGCGAGGTCGTTCTTCAGCGGGGTACTGACCGTATCCGGTATGTTGTAGAGATTCAGCGGGCCGATGGCTTCCTGTTCGATTTTACCCATCCACTCGGTGGCGGCGAGGAAGTGCGCCTCGACTGCGGCGCCGAGGCCGGAGTTAATCATGCAGCCGCACATTACCGGCAGGTTGGCTGACTGGGCGATGGCTACCCAC
>JAUWZF010000066.1 GCA_030615475.1 Dehalococcoidales bacterium
TCTATTTTAGCCTTATCCTGAACCACGATGAAACGCCACGGTTGCGTGTTTCCCCATGACGGCGCCCGCCTGCCTGCCTCCAGCACCTTTTCAATCTTTTCTTTTTCCACAGGCTTCGGGTCCCACCTTCTTATACTTCTCCTCTTCTGAATAGCACTTAATATGTCCAATTTAGTTATCCTCCTGAATGAAAGTATAGTCTAATATATTTCAGCAGGATACCGACTGTCAATTTCATTCTAGCCTCAATCCCCATTTCATTCCGCGAAATTTCATAAAAAAGAGACTTTTTTAACATCTTCTTAATATTCATCAGGGTAAAATAATAATACAGGGGTCGAACGAAAATACGGGTTAGCCCCTACCAAAGGTACGGGGTGGATAAGTTGACCCCGCGGGGGTAACCCATGTTATAATATATATAGAGGCAGGGGTAACTCCAAACTACCCTTCATCGTTATCTATAGTAAGGGTAGTTTTTTTGTGACTTTTTTGTGAGGTTTCCGACGGTTTTTGTGATTTGGTTGTATTGTGCCTTCTGTAAGATTAGAAACGATTTCATCGTTTTTCCGACTTTATTGAGCAAGGAGAATTGTGAGTAAAATACAGAGCAAAACAATAAACATTGACGGACTTGATGTCCATTACTACACCGCCGGCCAGGGAGAGCCACTGGTGGTGATTCACGGTGGCGGCGGGGATGCCCGCACCTGGTGGGACAACATCACCGAGCTTTCCAAGCAGTACACGGTCTACGCTCCCGACTTGCCCGGTTACGGCGGCAGCCAGCCTCTCGACGGCGACTACTTTATACCGGAGCTATCGGAGTTCCTGGATAAATTCGCCGCCAAACTGGGACTGGAGAAATTCCACCTCATGGGGCATTCGCTGGGGGGCGGTATCGCCCTCAGCTTCGCTTTGAAGTCGCCCCATCGCATCAGGAAGCTGGTGCTGGTGAGCAGCCTGTGCTTGGGGAGGGAAATCGCCTTCTGGGTCAGGCTCCTGTCCGTTCCGGCCCTGATGCGGTCTGTCGGGGCGTTGTCCCTGGCGGTGATGAAGGGTATGAAATGGCTGATTATGCGGATGCTGAATCCCGCCCTGATTATCATGCCGCTTTCACCGGCCAGCGTGTACGTCGGCGGAAGTATCACCACCTTCAAGCAGCAGTCTCTGGTGCTGGAAAACCGACTCTCCGAGATAAAGGTGCCGACGCTGCTGGTGTGGGGAGGCAAAGACTCCATCGTGCCGGTAAGGCAGGCCTACGCGGCGGCCAGGGTGATTCCTGATTGCCAGGTAAAGGTCTTCGAGAACCGCGGCCATAATGTGCACCGCGACGAGCTCAAGCAGTTTTCCGATACTCTCAACGGGTTCCTGGGCTAGAGGCCATCCGAAAATTGTCATTCCCGACCTGGTCGGGAATCCAGGTTTTTAATAATTGGCTTGAATGCTGGATTCCCTCTTTCGAGGGAATGACAGAATGAAGTTGGAAGCGGGCATTTTCGGATAGTCTCAGGTCTTGTAGGCCATCTGGTATTCGCGGAACTCTTTCACGATGTCTTTGTGCCTGACGAGCACCTCGCCGATACCGTACTGCTTGCTCATGCGTAGAGGCACGCAGCAGCACGAACAGCAACTGCATATCGCGTAAAAGTCGCCCCGGCATTTCACGATGGTAAGAATCAACCCCCGGTTATGGCTGTCCCGCAGGATTTCCCCGGCTTCTTCTCTGGTAATCTCGCGGGAGTCGTGGGGCATTGCCTCCAGGAAGACGTGGCGCGTCGGCCCCAGCAGTATCTCATTATCCGTGGGGTTATCGCATTTTTTATAGATAGTCCGGCAGGTGCAGGGAGCCGCGGCCACACCCTCGGCGATGGCCAGCAGTTCTTCCGCCTCCGACGGCGTGAGCAGGTGGGCGCGGTGCAGGTTACGGCCGTACATATTGGCGACCCACCTCACCAGTAACCCGAGCAGCGGGATTTTCGTCCACCTGGCGAAGAACATGTAGAGCCTGAGGACGCTATTACGGTATTCGCCGTAGAGCTTTAGGGTATGGTGCATGATATAACCACTCGTCCTAGAGGCGCGGTTTGCAGATTAGCTCTTTCACTTTAAGGTTGAAGAAGCGGTGTACGTAATCCGGCTGCAGCACCACCGCCGTATCGGCGCCCCGGCCGGTACCGCCTATGGAGACGACCTCTTCGTCGGTGCGCACCAGTCCGGCGTCCGCCGCCATGGCGGCAATCTCCAGGGTTACCTTCATGCCCTGCCCGAAGGTCCTCAGCGTCATGGCGATGGTATCACCGATAACGGGCAATGGAGCCGGAGGGCCGTCTCCGCGACTCAGCGCGCGCTGGACACCGCCGAAGGCATGGGTGGTGGTGAGTATAATGCCGCCCTTGCTTTCGACGATTTTCCGGTTCTCATCGGTAAATTCCTGGGTGTTCGGCTCGCGCATGCCAGCGACGTGGGTAACCGCGATTACCTTATACCCCTTGAAAACGTCCACCGCCTTGACGGCGGTATTGCCGACGGTAGAGGCCACCACTACTGTCTTGATGCCCAGTTCCTCCGCCCGCTGTTTGGCCAGGGCGAGCGTCTTATCGGTGTTTTCGTCTCCGCCGGGTTTGTCGAAATAGGTTGTCTTTGATTCCATTGTTCTCCTTTTCGTTCTGAAAAATTATGTGTGAAAATGAACAATCTTCACACTTCGAGTTTATCATTCAGTCGTCTCGTGTTTCAAGCAGGGTAATACAGAAATAACAATTGCCTGCTGACGTGCAGTGTGATATAGTTTGAATAAATGAAAACCGAGTCCGCTTTTATTCCTTCCGGCGGGATTACCTCCCCCGAAGGTTATCTGGCCGGCGCTACCAGCGCCGGTATTAAGTATACGAACCGACCTGACCTCGGCATACTTCTTTCCGAAGCGCCGTGCATGGCAGCGGCCGTTTTCTGCACCAATAAAGTCAAGGCGGCGCCGGTTATCCTTTCAGCGCAGCGGTTGCAGGATGGCAAAGCCAGGGCTGTGGTGATAAACAGCGGCTGCGCCAACGCCTGTACCGGCGAACAGGGCACGAAAGATGCCGTGGAGATGGCGGAACTGACGGCCCGGCATGTCGGCGTGGCGATGGATGACGTCCTGGTGGCGAGCACCGGCGTCATCGGTACGCTGCTGCCGATGGAGCGCATCAGGGAAGGCATACCGAAGGTGAAACTTACCGCCGACGGCGGGCATGAACTGGCGCGGGCTATCATGACCACGGATACTGTCCCCAAAGAGACGGCCGTTAGGGCGGGTGATTTTATCATCGGGGGGATGGCGAAGGGCTCGGGGATGATTCATCCCTACCTGGCTACCATGCTCTGTTTTTTGACGACCGATGCCGGCGTCGACGCAGACTATCTCGGGGCGGCATTAAAAGAAGCCATGGATATCTCCTTTAACATGGTCTCCATCGATGGGGACGAAAGCACCAACGATATGGTGCTCATTATGGCTAACGGGAGGGCCGGAGGCAAGCCGGTCGTCCCCGGCAGCCGGCAGGCAGAGGTGTTTCAGCAGGCGTTGAATAAGGCCTGTGTCCATCTGGCTAAGGCGATTGCCCGCGATGGCGAGGGAGCCACCAAGTTCATCGAGGTTAACGTCAGCGGCGCGGCCAGCGTGGCCGATGCCCGACTGGCGGCGCGGACGATTGTCAGTTCGTCGCTGGTCAAGGCGGCGGTGCACGGCAGCGACCCCAACTGGGGTCGGGTGATAGCGGCGGCAGGCCGGAGCGGCGCGGAACTGGAGGCGGATAAACTCTACCTTGAAATTGGCGGTATCTGCCTGGTTAAAGACGGTGCTCCCGTTCCTTACGATAATGATAAAGTGGTGAAGCATCTGAATGGCGATGAAGTGCGTATAGATTTAAAACTCAATGTGGGGAGCGCCGCGGCCACGGCCTGGGGTTGCGACCTTTCCGAGGAATATGTCACTATTAACAGCGAATACACGACCTGATATTCGTGAGGGTTAGAAGCTGGTGAAGGACATCACGGTAATTAAAATAGGCGGGTCTACCTTCGGGAACCGGGACACGACCATCGAGGATATCGTAGCGCTCCAGAAGCAGGGCAAAGCGCTGGTGGTCGTGCACGGGGGCGGCATCACCGTCACCGACTGGCTCAAGCGCCAGAGAGTCGCCACGAAGTTCGTCCGCGGTGAGCGCGTCACCGATTTGCCAACGCTGGAGGTGGTGACCGCAGTACTGGCCGGCCTGGCCAACAAGGAAATCACGGCGGCGATTAACGTTAACGGCGGGCGGGCGGTCGGCATCAGCGGCGTCGATGGCGCTCTTATCGAGAGTAAATCGAAAAACCGGGAAATGGGCTATGTGGGGGAAGTCGTGAAAGTGAATCCGGCTGTGTTGGAAGCGCTGCTCAAGGCGGGCTTTATCCCCGTTGTCTCTCCTTTGAGCCTGTACTCGGTTGACAGACCCGGTGACGCCCCGGCGATAATTAACGTTAACGGCGACCCCATTGCCGGCGACCTGGCGGTGGCCCTCGATGCGGCAAGGCTTGTCTTTTTAACCGACGTGGCCGGCATTACCGATACCTCCGGCGCGGTGTTGTCCCGACTGTCCGCGGGTGAGGCGGAGGCACTGATAGCTTCGGGGGTGATTTCCGGGGGCATGATTCCCAAGATTAATGCCTGCCTCAGGGCTTTATCTGCGGGCTCGATTGCCCGTATAATAGATGGCAGGAAGTCGCATGCCCTGTTAAAAGAATTTGACGGGCAGGACGGCGGCACCACGATATATAAGGAATAAAAATGACCAACTGGCCGGAACTGGAAAGTAAATACTATATGCAGACTATCGTGCGTGTCCCGGTGACCCTGGTAAGGGGAAAAGGCGCGCGTGTCTGGGATGATAAGGGCAAAGAGTACCTGGACTTTATCTGCGGGCTGGCGGTCAATTGCCTGGGGCACTGCCACCCGGTAATTGTCGAGGCCGTCGCCGAGCAATCGCGCACCCTCGTACAGACGTCGAACTGGTACTATACCGTGCCGCAGATTCGCCTGGCCCAGTTGCTGGTGGAAAACAGCTGCCTGGACAAGGCATTTATCTGCAACAGCGGACTGGAAGCCAACGAGGGCGCCGTCAAGCTCGCCCGACGCTACGGTCATCTCAAACTGAAAGGTGCCTACGAGGTCATTACGACTATGGACTCCTTCCACGGCCGTTCTTTAGCCATGACGGCGGCCAGCGGACAACCGAAGATGCACGAGCCGTACGTCCCTTTGCCGGTCGGTTTTATCAACGTGGCCAATAATGATATCGAAGCGATAAAGTCGGCCACCACGGAGAAGACATGTGCCGTGATGCTGGAGCCGGTGCAGGGGGAGGGGGGCGTTAATGTCCCCGATGATGATTACCTGAAAAAGGTAAGAGAGTGGTGCGACTGCAAGGGCATTTTACTGATACTGGACGAAGTTCAGACGGGGATAGGCCGCCTCGGGGCGCTGTTCGGCTACGAGCTGTACGGCATCGAACCCGATATCCTGACTCTGGCCAAGGGGCTGGGGGGAGGTATGCCTGTCGGCGCACTGCTGGCCAAGGAAAAAGCCTCTGTTTTCACGCTCGGAGACCATAATTCCACATTCGGCGGTAATCCGGTTACCAGCGCCGCCGCCTGCGCCGTGCTGAAATACGTCATTGATAATGATGTCGCCGGGAACGTAAAGAAGGTGGGGCAGTACCTTATGGAGGGACTGGAGGGGTTAAAGAAAAAATACTCCTTCATTACCGAGGTGCGGGGGCGCGGGTTCCTGGTAGCTATTGAATTCAATAGCGATATCGCTCAGGATATATTGATGGCCTGCCTCGAGAAAGGGCTGCTGGTCAACAAACTAAAACCCAGCGCTATCCGCCTGATACCGCCGCTGATTATCGGTAATAAGGAAGTTGACGGGGCTATCGGCATACTGGACGGGGTATTTTCTGGAATTGTTGGGTGAATATTGCTAGAATAAAGTCGAAGAGACGGTAATGTTAAAAAAAATCGGCAGCCTGGGGATGATGGTATTGCTGGTGGTTGTTCCCCTGATTGCCATTATTTGGCTGACTATATTTAATTCAGAGGTTGGGATGGCTAAGGATATCGGGATGCAGGAACTCAGCTTATCTACGTATGATTATTCGTCTGTGCCTCAATCGGTAATCGATGACGCCGTTGAACTGGCCGGCGAGTTGATAGGGAAAGGCCAGGAAAAGATTCAGAATTCCGTAGACCAGCTGCTGGCGATGTATATGGAAGCCAGGGATTGGGATGTCATCATTGTCTTCAATTCGGGTGGCTGGGGGTGGAATTTTACATATGAATCGCCCGGCTGGGTCAGTATTCTCGACGGAATTAAGTCGCAACTGGAGAGCCAGGGGTATAATTCGCTGGTATTGAACTACCGGCGTACCAGCAGTGGAATAACAGGCTGTATCAAGGAGTTTTACGAGGTGGCTGCCCGCTATCC
>JAUWZF010000128.1 GCA_030615475.1 Dehalococcoidales bacterium
TACTATCCAAATTGACAGACAAACCGGGAGAAACCGGCCGACAACTCCCAATAAGATGGAAGCTATCGCCAGTGGGGTGCAAGCCCGGTTTGAAGAGAGTACCGGTTATTCCAAACGAGTAACCGACGAGACTATTAACGTGGCCCGGACCCTGGGTGTGGCCGATAGTGAAATCGAAAGGTGGGCGACTCACCGCTTAAGCCGGATAGCCCGCGATACGGAAAGACTCCGGGAAATCAAATCACTCCTCGATAAAGTGTACGGAAGCAGGATCGGCGCGACGACGAGAAGCATGCGGTCCTGAAAATATCAGGAAAAACAAGACGGGACTCAAACAGACAAACAGAGCGATTAATCAGTTCTGAGATGCTGTAATGTGGCTGCGGACAATCGCCGCAAACAATCGATTTCGGCGTCCGGTAAACAGTCGCCGTCATAAAAACCGTTTTTCTACCTAATCATCTATAATATATCCTCACTTAAATTCACCATCTCCGCATGGTTGCCTCACCCCCTTATTTTATATACTATAATGTAAATACAAGCATATTCCGGGTACGGAGGAAATCATGCCTTATATGAGCGGTGCCGAAGCCCTGGTGGCATTATTAAGACGGGAAGGCGTTGAGGTGGTTTTCGGACTGCCCGGCGTGCAGATTATGGACGCCGTCGATGCCATCTACCGCGATAAAAGTATCCGCTGGATATCCCCACGCCACGAACAGACGGCCGCCTACATGGCTTACGGTTACGCCCGTACTACCGATAACATAGGCGTCGCCCTGGTGCTGCCCGGTCCGGGAGCTCTGAACACCGCCGCCGCCATCGGCACCGCCTACACGGCTTCGGCACCGGTACTCCTGATTTCCGGGCAGATAGAGAGCTATCACCTGGGCTTCCACCGTGGGGTCCTCCACGAGCTGGACGACCAGATTGACATCTTCCGCCACCTGACCAAGTGGTGCGGGCGCGCTGAGAAAGTGGAGGAGATTCCGGCAGTCTTACAGCAGGCATTAACGCAACTGAAAAACGACCGACCGCGTCCCGTGGAAATCGAAATCCCCTTCGACCTGTGGCCGAAGAAGGCCGAGATGTCGCTACCACCGGTCGAAGTAAGTCCGCCGGCTCAACCCGAACCTGAAGAAATCAAGAAGGCAGCCGACCTCCTCGGTAACGCCAGCCGACCGTTGATACTGGCCGGAGGCGGCGCGGCTAAATCGGATGCATCCGGGGAAATCACCCGGCTGGCCGAGCTTCTCAAGGCGCCGGTCGTTATGACCACGGAGGGCCAGGGGGTTATCCACTGCGAACACCCGATGTGCGCCGGCAACTCCGTCCTCTGGCTGAACCCTGCCCTGCAACAGGCGGATGTCATCCTCGTCGTTGGGAGTCGACTGCGTGCCTCGGGCAATACGAGGCTGGAACTGCGGCCCGACCAGAAGGTTATTCAGATAGACTTCGATGCCGATGAACTGGGGCGCAACCATAGAATCGACCTCGGCATTAAAGCCGATGCCAGCCTTACGTTGAAGGTGTTGCTGAAAGAAATTTCGAGCTCCTCTGCCAGCCAGTGGCAGGATGCAGAGATAGCCGGAATCAGGGCTGAGATAAGGACCCGACTGGAAAAGGCGGCTCCGCTGCAGCTGTCAATTATAAGTTCAATCCATGAAGTTTTACCGGACGATGCTATCATCGTGCCGGATATCACCAATATAGGCTATTGGTGCGACATCGCTTATCCCGTCAATAAGACGCGTACTTACGTCAATTCCTCCTACTTCGCCACGCTCGGTTTCGCTTTCCCCACCGCCCTCGGCGCCAGGATAGGCAATCCGGATAGACCCGTGGTAGCCATCTGCGGCGACGGCGGTTTCCCGTACGCGTCCGCGGAGCTGGCCACCGCCGTCCAGGAAGGCATAAACATAGTCGTGCTGGTCTTCGTGGATAACGCCTACGGGACGGTTACGGGTATACAGCGTCGGCAGTTCGGGAGTCGGTTCGTCGGCAACAGGCTGCACAATCCTGATTATGTCAAATTCGCTGAAGCATTCGGCGCTATCGGCATAAAGCTGTCAAGCCATGAGGAGCTCGGCGAAAAACTAAGGTCGGTACTGACGGCCGACCGCCCGGTGGTCATCGAGATTCCGGTACCCCAGCTGGACACGCCCTGGGACACGCTGATAGAAAACTAAGAAGTGCTCAGCTGGACAAGCTGCCCCGTCATATAGCTGCACCTGTCCGAGGCCAGGAAAGCCACTAAAGACGCCACATCCTCCGGCGTGCAGAGTCTTTTGAGGAGCGACCGCTGCCTCTCTCCGTCTAACATTGCCTGCGGAGCGCGGTAAACAAGACCGGTCTTGCCTAGACCGGGGCCGACGGCATTGACGATGACCCCGCTGGAAGCCACCTCCCGCGCCAGCGCCTGCGTGAACATGACCACACCGGCCTTGGCCGCGCCGTAGATAGAGATATCGGGAATGCCCTGCCCTCCGGAGGTATTAACAATACGGCCGTACTTACGCGCTATCATGTGGGGCAAGACCGCCCGGGCGACCCTCATCTGGCCGTAGAGATTGGTGTGGATATCAAAGTCCCAGTCCTCTTCCGTCATCTCCATGAACGGCCGCAACTGGCTGCTGGCGCCGGCGTTATTGACCAGGACATCAATCCTGCCGAATTTTTCAATCGCCTTGTTAACCATATCGTCGACTTCGGCCTGTTTGGTAACGTCGACCTTGACCGCCAGGGCCTTGCGTCCTGAAGCCTCAACGGCGGCGGCGGTCTGTTTCGCCCCGTCAAGGTCTATATCAGCGGCAACGATATCGCAGCCCTCCTCCGCCAGGGTCAGGGCTATGGCTTTACCGTAACCTATCTGGCTGCCGGCCCCGGTCACCAGGGCCACCTTATCTTTCAATTGCAGGTCCATCTTTTTACCTCCCGATAATTTTCAGGCCTTCTTCAGGAACGGCTCCATATCCTTGACGACATAGTCGAGGCCGAGCTCTTCGAGTTTTTCGCGGGAGGGTATGCCGTTCTCCGTCCAGCCGCGGAGTTTATAGTATTCGTCAAGAAAGTCATCCAGGTTTCTCACCATCTGGCCTTCGCCCTCGGCGTCCATGACGTGTAGTGGCTCGGTCTGCAATCGCTTTGGCAGGGTATCATGCCGTCGGTCGAAGCCGTCACGCGCGTTGAAAGCGCGGTCGAGGTTCCAGACCCTCTCCCCGACCCTGCCCAGATAGGCCCAGTCGGTAAACTCTTCGATACCGGTGACGGCGTGCAGCATCTTTGGAAAGAGAGTGCGGAACCAGTCCCCGCAGCTGAAAGCAAAGGCGCAGACGATGCCTACTTCCAGACCGGCACCGTTCTGATTGCCGATAACGATTTGCGCCTTGCCATCTTCCGCAAAACGGTCGATTGCCCCCGAACCGAGCGTGCCCCACTCCTGGAAGGCCAACGAGCCGTTGCCGTGACTGCCGCCGATGGTCGAGGTGGCGTAGCCGAAGCCCGTAGCCTTGAGTCCGCGCGGCTCGTAGGCCGGGAACTCCAGCCCCTTGGACTGCATGGCGTAAAACTCTGAACCCTTGCCGATGCGCTGCGCGGCACGTAACGTGCCCTCGGCCAGTATGTCCCCGAAGCCCTCGCGGTTGCCTATCTTCTTAACAAGCTCCACCATAGCGGCATGGTTGCCGTAGGTAAGCTCCAGTCCGTCGGTATCTTTCTTGGTGATAATACCCTTCTCATACAGCTCGTAGGCAAACCCGATGGTATTGCCGGTGCTGATGGTATCCATGCCCAGGTCGTCACAGAGTTGGTCGGCGGCCACCGTCGATTCGATATTGGTATTTTCGATAGGCCCGGTGAACGCCCAGTAGCTTTCGTACTCCGGGCCCTCGCTTTTCGCTCCTGCATAAGGCCCGTCCGTCACGACATGTATCTTGCCGCAACGAATCGAGCAGCTGTAGCAGCCGAACTCGCCGACCCTCATTTTCCGGTATTCCTCAGGCCCCAGCTTCCGGTAGCCTTCGAGTTGACCGTAGCGGTAATTCTTGACCGGGTACACGCCGAGGTCGTTCCGGGTAACCGCCCCTTCGGTGGTACCGTACTCTTTATTATAGGCATAGTCCTTGCTGGCCCGCATTATCGCTATCTGCTCTCTGGCCAGCTTATCGAAGCCTTCCGGGTCGTAAAGATTCAGACTCCTCTTGGCTTGAATCGTGATTGCCTTGAGTCGCTTGGAGCCCAATACGGTGCCCACCCCGCATCGACTCGCCGTCCTCCGACCGGAGACAATAGCCGAGAACCTGACGAGCTTCTCCGCCGCCGGGCCGATACAGGCGGTACGGACATCCCTGCCGTGCTCCCGGACCAGCCAGTCCTGGGTATACGCCGTATCTTTACCCCAGAGTTCGGCGGCGTCCTTGAGTTGAGCTCCGTCAGGGGAAATATAGATGTAAACTGGTTTTTCCGATATACCTTCAATGAGAATAAAGTCGTAACCGGCGAACTTCATCCAGGCCCCGAAGTCGCCGCCGCTGCAGGCCCGGGCGATGCAGCCGGTCAGGGGGCTCTTGGTGCAGGCCA
>JAUWZF010000180.1 GCA_030615475.1 Dehalococcoidales bacterium
AAGCACTTCATTGATGATTACCAAGCAAGATGACGCAATCTTGCTTTCATACCCGCTTTAGCGTAAAATTTACCTGTAGTTTACGTGTGCGGGAGTAACTCAGCTGGCAGAGTCCCTGCCTTCCAAGCAGGTTGTCGCGGGTTCGAGTCCCGTCTCCCGCTCCAGGTATATAAATGTAATAAGCACCCGGGCTCGTAGCTCAGCGGCAGAGCGACCGGCTCATAACCGGTTGGTCGCAGGTTCGAATCCTGCCGAGCCCACTTTCGAAGCTAATACTCCACTGAAGCCAGTAAATCGGCGCTTTTCTTGTCCTCTGCCACGGCATACAGAAGGTAGTCGAGGCTGATGGTGTAGCCCTCGTAATGCTGGCGGTCAAAGCGGGGGATTCCCCAGTCGTAAGCGATGTCCCTGTCGCCGGATTTCACCAGCAGCCAGACGTGGTTGCTTTCCATGTACTCTTCGCCGTTCATGTCCAGGTTGCCTACGATAGGCGTGGACTCGATTCCCAGGCCCTGGAAGTGCCGGTACATATCGAGGGTGCCGTCATCGCAGTCGAAGGTCGGCGACGGTCCCGGCAGAACCGGGAAAATGACCGGACTGAGCCGGGGCAAAGTCACCATGACTGCCAGAGTAATGAACATAAAAGCCACTATCTTGAAGATACCGGCGCTGAAATTCCCCATACAGGTATAATTATAGTCGAGCCCGGCGTCACGGCGAAGACATTTTTGTTAAGGTTTGATAAAGGTTTGATTAAGGTTTCATAAAGCACGGCCCGCGAGTTGCATATCCGAGTCTGACTGCCTATACTACTTGAGTAGCAAAGGAGGTATTCCCATGAAGGTTTTAGGCATTGTCGGCAGTCCCCGCAAAGGGGGTAATACCGAGATAATGGTTGAAGAGGCGCTGGCGGCGGCACGCGAGTCCGGCGCGGAAACAGATATCTTCCTGATACACGATAAGACCATCGCCGGGTGCGACGCCTGTGCCAGCTGCTTTCAGACCGGCGCCTGCAAGATTAAGGACGATATGCAGCCGCTATACACGAAAATGGAAGAGGCCGACGGCATACTTTTCGGGACACCGGTCTATTTTCACAGCTACACGGCCCAGGCCAAGGCAATCATCGACAGGACGTTCTGTTACCTGAGGGACAAGCCTCTAAACGGTAAGGTGGCGGCGCCGGTGCTTACGTTAAGGAAGGTGGGCGCCGGGCAGACCCGCGTGCAGCTCTACGGCTGGTTCATGTCCCAGGGGATGATACCGGTGCGGGGAGCCATCGGCTACGGACGTGAAAAGGGCGACGTGAAAACGGGTGAGGGGGCCAACATCGGCATGACGGCGCTGGAGGAAGCCCGCGCCACCGGCCAGGAAGTCGTTGCGATGGTGAAAAAACTCGGCGGATAATTATTTTCTTTACTAAACCTTACTGACGGTTATTCCGGGTAAAAAATAAAGTATTAATGAGCAGGGGAGCGCCCTTTATATTTATGTTAAATTATCTATATGCGTGGGTAGCTCTACATAACATATATTGTGCGCCCCAGAGTTTTTAACTTTTCAGGGTTGACATAATAGGGTTGATAGTTATAGGAGAATAACATGCCAGTAAGACATCGCGACGACCTTACCGGCGAGCATGCGTTCGGGGACGCCGGACAACTGATACTCTTTATCCTCTTCCTGGCCGTCTGGATAACCGATGCTTTCATTTTCAAATACTCCACCCTGCTCAACGATTACATTCCGTTCGCCGTAAAGTTACCGCTCGGGGTTGTCGTGTTAATCATTGCCGCTTACCTGGCCTGGGCCGGCCTGACCATAGTTTTCGGCGAGGTAAGAGGAAAACCCCGCGTTATCAGAAAAGGCGTCTTCGGAATCGTCAGGCACCCGATATATATCAGCGAAATACTGCTCTACCTGGGAGTGCTCCTGCTCAATACGTCGCTGGCGGGTCTGGCGGTATGGATTATCATCATCGCCTTCTCGCATTACATCTCGCGTTATGAAGAAAAGCTGCTGCTGGCGCGGTTCGGCGATGAGTATAAACAATACATGCGGGATGTGCCGATGTACTTGCCGCGACCCCGCCGAAAAAAGACAAAACCCTGAAAATTTAGAGCATCCCGCATAATTTCCCCCGGAAAATATTGGCAAGGCGCTCAGATTTCGATTACAGGGCTTCGTTTTGAAATTAGGCTTGGGAAGTAGTTTAACTTATATCTCTGGTCTTGATATTAGTTGCTTCTGTTATTAATTGAATTGCACTTTCGTTAAGTTCTTTTGCTTTATCATTTACCACTTTCTCTTTTGATTCATCGTCCATGTCTTTCATATATTCCCATAATATATCCAGATAATCTTTAATCTGTGCTTTTACTCTTTTCACATTATTAAGAATACTATCAAAGTACTTAGTTTCGCCTAATTTAAGAATGTACTCTCCTCTGGTATCGAGCATATTATAATTAGAATGCAAGTTCATATAGCGGCTTAGCCAAACGCGTTGTCGGTCTTTCATAATCCCCTGTAGTAGCTTCTCTTTATCTTCAAGCTCGTATTCTTGAAAAGTCTTTTCACTTAATTTAGAAAATAATGGTGACGGTTCTTGGATATAAATAGTGACTTCACATTTAGCAACATCAATTGCCCACTCAATAATTTCATTCAATAATCGTTCTTTACGCTCTCTTTTTTGTAGTTTATGATTTTGCCAAATAGCCCCAAAAGCTACAAGCGCAAGTAAGAATGTAGCGCCAGCACTAATAGCTAACAAGGTCTCTGTTTCCATACCACCATTATACCACAATTTTCGTATAACTATTATGTAAACTAATCTAGCGGGGTGTTTAAGAGGGGCGCAGCCCCTCTTTCTTTTTCTCCCCCTCTCCTTTGACACCTCGTAAGGAGAGGGGGATTAAGGGGGTGAGGTAGATTCTAGATTCCCGCTTTCGCGGGAATGACACATAACATGGGTAAAGGGGGTGGGTTACCTTAATTCAAAAATATCAGGATATTCCACGAAAAAATGCTTTAAGGCCCTCAGATTTCGATTTCAGGGCGTCGCAGCTTCGGGAACCGGCGGCCAGGGGCGCGTGTACCCTGAATGGCTGAATTTCCACCGACCGTTTACCCCGCATCAACCGTATATCATAAAGACGCCCGCCAGCACCATCACTACTCCGGCGACGACTCTCCAGTTAAAGACATCTATCCTGCGGTTGACCATCCAGGAGAACAACAGCGTGAAAATGACAATCGTAGCGATAAGGGGTTGAGCCACGCTCACCGGAATACGCTGTAACGCCGAAAAACGAAACAGGTGGCCGACAACCAGGAAGATAGCCGCGGATGATAATATAAGAAACGTGCGGCCATCCTGCCGGATAACGTTATAACGCTGCTGCCCGCGGAACAAAAGGATTATCACAATTATTACAAAAGCCGCCAGATACATGACGAAGGTGGCCGCGTAAATA
>JAUWZF010000001.1 GCA_030615475.1 Dehalococcoidales bacterium
TATTTAATGAACTGGTCTTCGGTCGGCGTTTCGATGGCGCCGCTGCCCCAGAAGGTTAGCGGCGGCTCTTCGATAGCCTGCTGTAGCCAGGTCTTGGGGATAAGCTGCTTGCCCCAGGCCCGGATGGTCGTGGCGACGGGCAAGGTGATGCGCTCACTGAGTGCCGGGTTGAAAAATCGGGTGCTACGGAGGCCTTCGGCACGGGGCATGCCGGTATAGGTTATCTGGCTCTGGTGGACGCCGGGTCCGCCGAGTCCCCGCATGCCGAGCAGGATGCATTCCAGCCGACCGGGTTCGTGGGAGAATGGACCGCGGACATAAGAACCACCGAAGTAGTGGGCGATGGATACTATCTTTTTGGCCCATTCCCTGGCCAGGGCTTTAATCGTCCATTCCGGGACGCCGCATTTCCTGGAGGCCCAGGCGGGGGTCTTGGGGATGCCGTCTTCCTTGCCGAGGACGTAGTCCTCGACCTTGTCCATGCCGACGGCGTGTGTTTTTATATATTCTTTATCGTAGGTACCTTCGGTCACCCACATGTAGATGATAGCTAATTGCAGGGCGGCATCGGTGTTGGGGAGGACCGGAATCCATTTATCGCCGTGGACGGCGGCGCCGTAGTTGAGGTCGGGGCAGATATATACCTGCTTGATGCCGGCTTCCGTCCAGAAATAGCAGAGGCGGGTGGCGCACTGGCCGGTGAATCCCCAGGGGGTTGTCTCCGGGTCGCCGCCCCAGAACAGGACCATATCGCAGTTTTCGGTCATGTCCTTGACGATGTTAGTGGCGGGGTCCATCATTCCCTGGATACCCTGTCCCCAGACATGCTTGGAGCCCCAGTACCAGCCTTCCCAGCTATCCGGGTTTCTCACCTGCTGGGTAAAGCCGCCCATCATATCGAAGAGCCTGCCGGAGTGGCCGTGCGGGGTATTGATGGTCTTGCACTCGCCGTGTCCGTCGCCCTGCACCAGGATGGCCAGGGGGCCGTATTCTTTATGTATCCTCTTGACCTCGTTGGCCAGCAGGTCGGAGGCTTCTTCCCAGGAGATTCTTTTATACTTGCTCTTGCCGCGGTTCTGCGGGTTCCTCTCGCCGTTGGGGTCCCAGTCGACTCTCTTCAGGGGGTATTTAATACGGTTGGGTGAAAAAGTCCTTTTCTTATAAGCCAGAGAGAACGGTGCAGGCACCGATTTGAAGAGCGGCCTGTATTCTTTGCCGTTTCGCGTGATTTTCCATGGTCGGAACGATTCGGGCTTGTACTTCCAGTCGTAGTGGAACGGCCGTATCCTGACCACTTTGCCGTCTTTAACGTCAACGGCACATTCGCCCCCGCCCCCGAGCAGGCCGCCGAGAGCCAGGGCTTTGATTACCGTTTTGTCTGGCCTGACATCAACTTTTTTGCCCTTTCCGTCAGACATTTAAGTCACTCTCCTTCCAGGAATTTATGTGTAATTATAATTTACAGTTGCAGTTTTTTATAGAAGTGGTGAGCGGATTTAATGGATGGGAAATACATCAAAAAAGCGACATATCATGCAATACCCTTCAAATCTATAATAGCGGGCTTCTCGTTGTCAAGCCAGAACGACTGTCCCCGGCCCCCGAGATAATTACGCAAAATTACATCGTTTTGGGATATATCTTGATAAAAACGGTGCGGCTGCCTGAATTTATTGTTGATTGTGGCGAGGCCTGGCATAACTGAGGGTGCATCCTGATAAAACAGGAAAATTCGTTTTTGCCCCGACTCTACTCTTGTGATGATTTTGATAATATTCAGGGCCGAATTGTGATACTGTATTGATTTAGCCTCCTTAGACTTGGACTGGCGAAGAAAAGGGGGCTGAAAATGACCGGACAAGCGCTTGAACTGAATGTCTTCTCTAATAAAGGAAGCCCCGTGCAGAATATCAAGTACCCCGTGGTGAAGTCCGAATACGATAGAGTCTGGTGTAAATACTGCGGGTTCCTCGATCTTGACCTGCCGCAATTCATGTCCATTCAGGAGTCGCTCCTGCTGCAGCAGCTGGAGAAGGTGGCTGGCTGTCCTCTGGGGAGAAGGTTAATTGGCAATAGGACTCCCGCAAGCGTTGACGAATACCGCCACCTGGTGCCTTTGACCACCTATGAAGACTACCTTCCCGAGCTTGACCCCGGCGACGAGCCATCTCTGCCTGAAGAGCCCCATGTCTGGGCCAGCACGTCCGGGGCGGCGGGCGGCTGCCGACGTGTCCCCTACACGCTGGAAGCGTACCACCGGTCGCTGGAGAACCTGATGTCGGTGTTCATCCTCGCCTGCTCCCGGCAGAGGGGACAGAGTTCCCTCGTGGAGGGCGACCGTGTCCTCTATAATGTGGCTCCCGCGCCTTATCTCTCCGGCATACTGGCTTCCGGGGCGAGCCAGCTTTTCAATCTCCGACCGGTAATATCGCCCGATGAGCATGATGGAATGGATTTCCGGGAGAAGATAACCAGAGGGTTTGAGATGTCTTTGAGGACCGGCGTGGATATCATCGTGGCCATGACCAGTGTCCTGGTGAAGACCGGCAATGAGTTCAACCAGATGTCCCGGAAGAGCAATGTGTCCAGGCATCTTATGCATCCCGGCGAACTCATGAGAGTTTTACGGGCGTTCCTGCGGAGCAGGCTTGAGAACAGGAGCGTATTACCCAAAGACCTGTGGCCGGTGAAGGCTCTCATCGGCTGGGGAATCGATACCAGCGTCTACCGTGACCTGGTGTATAAATACTGGGGTGCCTACCCTTATGAGTTTCACGCCTGCACGGAGGCCGGCATCATCGCCGTTCAGAGCTGGACCCGGCGCGGTATGATTTTTATTCCAAATTCCAACTTCTTCGAGTTCATCCCGGAGACCGAGTGGCTGAAAAACCGGTACGACATTTTTTACGAACCGCGTACCGTTCTTCTTCCCGATGTTAAGCCCGGCGAGCGGTACGAACTGGTCATTACCAGCTTCTACGGGATGCCGTTCATCCGGTACCGGCTGGGGCACCTCGTCCGTATCACGGCTCTAGAAGATAAAGAGGCGGGGATTCACCTGCCTCAGATGGTCTTCGAGGCCAGGGCGGACGACCTGATTGATATTGCCGGTTTCACCAGGGTGAGTGAAAAAACAGTAATGCAGTCAATTGCCAACTCCAGCATAAATTATGAGGACTGGATAATCCGCAAAGAAATCAGGGAGGGGAAGCCGGCCCTTCACCTCTATATTGAACTCGACGGTGGTAACCGGAAGGTGGACCTGGCATCGGTCCTCCATGGTGAGTTGATGAAAGCCGACCCGGGTTATTACGACCTGGCCGTTATGATGGAGGTGCGGCCGCTGGAAGTAACGGTGCTCCGTCAGGGTACCTTTAAGGACTACTACCGGGAAAAGCAGGAAAATGGCTCGGAACTGGCACAGCGAAGGCCGCCGAGAATGAACGCCCCGGATAACGTTGTCGAAGAACTCCTCAGTCTGGGAGGTAAGCGGATGGTATCCGTTGCTTAGCGATAGTATGTTTTACCAGAGAATTCATATGGATTAGGAGAACCGGGTTTGAATACGTATCTGCTAATACCGTTAATCGAAGTGATATTTTGCCTGGGACTGCTGTTAGTTCTGATGATTAGCGGCAAGCGCCATATCGCCCGAAGGCCTTTCGCGGTGTTCCTTTTCTTCATGACGCTATGGGGTTTTTCCATCTTCATGATGCGTGCCAGCCCCAATATGGCGGACGCCTTGCTGTGGGAAAAGCTCGTGTTCTTGGCGATACTGAGCGCCTCGCTATTTTTCTACCGGTTTACCGTTTCCCTTACCGGCGCTAGGCCGAACAAGCATTTTGAGTACCCGCTGTATATTGCCTATTTCGTGGTACTGGCCCTTATTCCGACGGGGCTGGTGGTCAACGGCATGCAGATAATGTGGTACGGTAAAGCCCCGCTCATCGGGCCTCTTTTTCCCCTCTATGTCCTCTGCGCCTACGTGCCCCTCGTGCGTAGTGCCATGTTGCTGGTAAAGCACCACCGGCGTACCCGGGTCATCGATGAAAGAGTCCGTGCCCAGTATATCATCGTCGGCATCGCCGCCATGTTTATCGGCGCAACTACCGATTACCTGCCCGTTCTGGGCATAAGCATGTATCCCCTGGGTATCATCGGCAATATTTTATTCTGTGTGATAGCAACCACGGCCATGCTGCGACATAATCTCCTGGAAATGAAAGTGGTTATCCGGAAAGTGGTGACCTATTCGCTGACGAGTTTGCTGATTTTCGGGGTATTCGGCAGCCTTATCTACCTGCTGAGCCATTTTTTCCGGGATTTCATGAGCCCCGTCTCCCTGACAATAACCATCGTGGCCGTCTTTATTGCCGCTTCGATATTCCAGCCGGTACTTACCCGGTTCCAGCATACGGTGGACAGGTGGTTTTTCCGGGAAAGGTTTGACCACATCCAGACCCTGAGACGGTTTAATCAGGAAATTAAAGGCGACCTCGACCTAGAGCAGCTGTCTTCATCACTGGTTACGGCGGTGGCCAACGGTATGCAGAGCCAGGGGGTCTATTTGCTCCTGCCTTCTCCGGCAACCGGTAATTACGCTACCTATAGGTACTCCGGCCAGAAGAGCCAGGGGCGACTGCATTTTTCCGCTAACAGTCCGCTCGTGGCTACCATGAAACAGCAGCACAACGTCATCGATAACACCGATTTGGAGGTTATTCCGTCGCTCATCGGTCTTACGACCTCTGACCGGCAAACCCTGGAGAATAACAGTATCGAGCTTCTGGTGCCTTTGAAGAACAACGGGCATCTGGCCGGTATGCTGCTCCTTGGCAGCAAGGTCTCGGATAAACCCTACTCTAAAGAAGAGAGGCGACTACTGGAGACGGTTTCGGCTGACGTGGCGGTCAGTATCGATAACGCCAATCTCTATGAGAATATGAAGCGGAAGCACAGCGAGCTGCAAAAGGCGATGGATGGCGTTATCCATGCCGTATCTCTGGTGGTTGAAACCAGAGACCCGTACACCGCCGGCCATCAGCGCCGGGTTGCGGAACTGGCGCGGGCTATCGCTAAAGAGATGGGACTTTCCGAGTGGCAGACAATTGGGATTCATGTCGCCGGGCTTCTCCACGACGTTGGCAAGGTAGCCGTGCCGTCCGAGATTCTCAGCAAGCCCGGAAAAATAACTGAAAACGAATTCAGCATCATCAAAAATCACTGCCAGGTCGGCTACGAAATCCTGCAGAGGACAGATTTCCCATGGCCGGTTACCAAGGCGGTTCTCCAGCACCACGAAAGGTTGGACGGTTCCGGTTATCCCGAAGGCCTGTCTGGAGAAGATATCGTCCTTGAGGCCAGGATTCTGGGCGTGGCCGATGTCGTTGAAGCCATGTCGTCCCACCGGCCTTACCGGCCGGCTCTCGGTCTGGACAGCGCCCTGCGGGAAATATCGCGGGCCAGCGGCATTCTCTATGACACTGAAGTGGTGGATGCCTGCCTGACTCTCCTTAAAAAGAACGAGCCCGAGTTCGAGCGGATAATGGCGGCCGCAGCCACCAATACCGATTACGCACTGGAAACGGTGATGAAGTGAGAAGCTAGTAATGGGCGGCTCTAATATCGGCGGAGTCGCTGTACCTGAAAAAATTATAGAAAAGGAGGAGATTAATAAAATGAAGATGAAGTGAGAAGCTAGTAATGGGCGGCTCCAATATCGGCGGAGTCGCTGTACCTGAGAAAATTATAGAAAAGGAGGAGATTAATAAAATGAAAAGGAGAATGTTGTTTATCAGCCTGGCGATCGCCTTAATTCTGACGGCGTTGATGCCGGCCGCAGCTATGGCGGCGAAACCACAGCCGTTTTACGCCGCCGGCGCGATTACCGGTATTGAAGATACCGTAATTGGCGAAAATGCCTTCCCGGCAGGTGAAAGCGGCAGGTGGAGAGTAGTCGGCCGTGATATTACGGGCGAGCTATCCGGAGACGTCAGTGGCAGCTTTGTTATGACCTACAAAGCCAATGTCGAGCTGGCGACCCAGGCCGGCAACCTGCACGGCGACCTGGTAGTGGGGGACGTTAGCTTTAAGGTCAACGGTAAAATACAGCCGCTGGAGATGGTCCCGACGCCCCTTGGTATTGACCTGCCGAAGCTGACGATTACCGGTCACTGGAACCTGGACGGCAAAGGCCCGGGAAACGGTGATTTTGAGGCATGGGTTATCTTCGTACCCGATGAGTATGGCCATGTCGTGATGATTATAACCAGCTCATTTATCATGGAAGGTAAATGGTAGTTTCAAGATACCGCATGTAAAGGTCTGGATTACGGAAACCCGGGGTGGCGGTCCTCCAGCAGCTATACCGCCGCCCCGGGGGTAACGGGCAGTAACAGCGTGGCGCCGGGCTGGCGTTGCAGGTAGGACCTGGTATATGCCGCCGGGAAGGAATAAATAACCTGTGCTTTGCGGTGCTCCTTGCAGAAGAGGAATACGCCCACAACCTGGGGCTTCGTCCCGAATGGCCCGATGACCATGTTGAACGAGTCCCTGGTCTCATCGTAAATAGAGTCCAGTACCGTCTTGACGGCGTAAGGGTTATCCGCCGGTACGTCTCTGACCTCTACCGAGGACTTTGAAAGCAGTTCGGCGTTATTCTGCCGGGCGTATTTCAGGTAATCGGGATTGCCGCTACGCGGGGGATTGGTTATCAGTGCGATTGTCCTGGCCGGGTTATACTGCTTCCAGATGGCCAGGGCCCGCTCTGGCTCAAATCCGAGGAACATCACCAGGGCCGTTTCCTTGTCCATCGAGGGGCTGCCGAAGTAATTGGGTATGGTGGTAATCTGCTCGATGCCGCGGGTCAGTCTGGTGGGCAGGTATCGCTGGGTGGTATGAAGCAGGCGCGGCATGCCCAGTTCCCTTTCTATTACCAGGAAGTGTAATAGTTCCAGCAGGTATATCTTGGTAAAGCCGCTGATATCGACGGTAATAAAGGGGCCGCCGTCGGTATTCAGTTTACACTCTTTCAGTATCTTCGCCATCTGCTGAATCCCGTCCACGGGGTTTTCCCGCTGGCAGGAAATGACGAAGATGCCCTCGGTGGTCCTTTTCCGCAGCTCGGTTTGAAGTCGGAACATGTTCTTTTCGACCTGTTTCTTATAGAGGGGCTCCTCGACGTTAAAGACGACGGCATACTTGGTCAGGAAGTCGACACCCATTGTGGCGGCGCTGGAAAGGCACCTCTCTTCAAAACTGGCCGAAGAGATGAAAAGGTCATCGGGGCCACGCTCATTCAGTCTGGGCAGGGATTTAATCTCCGTTGGTTCCGTAGCAGCGTTCATTACCGCCTCCATTGAGGTTACCGGTTATTGCAGTACGACATATTTATTGACACTATAGTCAGGTTGTGGCGTGTTGTCAACGCTGGTTTCGTGAGCATCTATGGCCGTGGCTCTTATCCCCGTCCGAAAGGTAATTTACCATTGTCATGGTAGCTTAGCTATTCTTTAACAATTTTTATGGTATAATTAAGGCAATAAAGGGATGTTTTCGTTAATCGAGGCGTAGGATGAAATCGAGCTGGAAGCGTAATAGTATCATATACATCGTCATTTTACTGGCGGCTATCCTCCTCTTCTCCATTGTTCCGTTTGGAGGCAGTGAGCCTGAAGAAATACCCCTAAGTGAAGTTATCGCCATGTCACAGAGCAATGAGATAAGAGAAATTGAGATTGATGAAGAGACTCTGCTGGTTACCACGCGTGAGAATACGGAAAAGATAAGCTTCAAAGAAGCTAACGCCAGCATCTACGAAATTGAAGGGCTTAATCTTGAGGGGGTAGTCGTTAATGTAAAAGGGTCATCGGGGATTAACTGGGGCGGACTTCTGATAAACTTCTTACCGCTCCTGATTTTTGGGGCGCTGCTTTTCTTCCTGTTCCGGCAGGCGCGCGGTGCCAACAGCCAGGCCATGAGCTTCGGCCGCAGCCGTGCCCGGCTCTTCCCGGCCAACCGGACTATGGTCACCTTTGATGATATAGCCGGGGTGGAGGAAGCCAAGCAGGATATGCAGGAAGTGGTGGAATTCTTGAAGGCGCGGGAGAAGTTCCAGACTCTGGGAGCGCGTATCCCCAAAGGCGTGTTGCTCATAGGGCCCCCCGGCACCGGCAAGACGTTAATGGCAAGGGCGGTAGCCGGTGAAGCCGATGTTCCCTTCTTCTCCATCAGCGGCAGTGAGTTCGTTGAGATGTTCGTCGGTGTCGGCGCCTCCAGGGTGCGCGACCTTTTCGACCAGGCCAAGCGCAATACCCCATGCATCATCTTTATTGACGAGATTGATGCCGTCGGCCGCCAGCGCGGCACCGGACTGGGCGGCAGCCACGACGAGCGTGAGCAGACACTCAACCAGATTCTGGTGGAGATGGACGGCTTTGATACCAATACCAGTGTTATCGTTATAGCGGCTACCAACCGACCGGATATCCTCGACCCCGCTTTGCTCCGTCCCGGCCGCTTCGACCGGCGGGTAATGCTGGACCTGCCAGATATCAGCGGAAGGCTGGCGATTCTCAAGGTCCACACCAACGGGAAACCGCTTGGCAGGTCAGTTAATCTGGAAACTCTGGCCAAGGGGACGGTAGGTTTCAGCGGCGCCGACCTGTCCAATCTGGTCAATGAAGGGGCCATTCTGGCAGCCAGGCGTGATAAGAAGTCTATAGGCATGGAGGAGCTTGAGGAGTCCGTGGACAGGGTGATTGCCGGTCCCGAGCGGAAGAGTCGCAAGATAAACCCCGAGGAAAAGAGAGTCATTGCCTATCACGAAGCCGGACATGCCCTCGTGGCTAGGATACTGCCCAACGCTGACCCGGTGCATAAAATCTCCATAGTGGCGCGTGGTATGGCTCTGGGCTACACCAAACAGATGCCGGCGGAGGACAGGTATCTGCACACTCGCTCTCAATACAAAGATAGTCTGGCCACTTTGCTGGCGGGTCATGCGACTGAAGAAATAATCTTTAATGAGAGAACGACCGGGCCGGGTAGCGATATTGAGGTTGCAACCGATCTTGCCAAAAGGATGGTAACCTCCTATGGCATGAGTGATAAGCTGGGGCCGCGAACCTTCGGGAACAAGCAGGAGATGGTCTTCCTCGGCCGTGAAATCTCTGAGCAAAAGGATTACAGCGAGAGAACATCCTTGGAAATTGACCGGGAGGTTAACAGACTTATTGATGAAGGCTACAGGACAGCCATGAAAGTGCTGACTGAAAACAGGTCGAAACTCCAGGCTCTTGCCGAGAAGCTGATTAAATGCGAGACTCTCGAGGGTAAGGAACTGGAGAAAGTATTCGAGAAACTCGCCGTTCCGGGGCCTAAAATTAAGGTTAAGAAAACGAAAATACCGGCACCGGTGAAGCCCGTCGCCGAAGGCGAGAGGGTAGCCAAACCTAAGAAAGTCCCGGCGGTGCCCCGGCTCGTCCCGAAACAGGCGCCAACCCCATCTGATTTGACATAGTCCGGGTATAGCTATACTGTCAAGTTCAGGTCAGAGTTTCCTCATATTCTGAGGTCAGCATGATTCAAATCACGGATAAGCCTATATCCCCGGAACTGGTGGTTAACAAAGCCAGGACATCCGGTAGCGGTTGCGTGGTGACCTATGTCGGCCTGATTCGCGATAATTCCCGTGGTAAGCCGGTTCTTTCGGTAGAGTATAAAGATGCCGATGGTAGGGCCGAGGCCAGGCTACGTGAAATCGTCGAGGAGATAAAGCAGAAGTGGCCGGTGAATAATGTGGCCATTTACCACCGGGTAGGCAAACTGAAAGTGGGCGATATCAACCTCGTGGTGGCGGTAGCGGCAGCCCACCGCGGTGAGGGACTTGCCGCCGTCGAGTTCGCCATCGACCGTTTCAAAGAAAAATTGCCGACCTCAAAAAGAGAGACCTATCAGGACGACAGCGTCTGGACGGGGGAGTAGCGGCAGCTTAAGGCTCTAAGTTCGAGGTTGTTAAATAATGTCATTCTCGGGCTTGACCCGAGAATCTAGGCCTCCCCCACCCCCGACTGGATTCCCGCCTTCGCGGGAATGACAGAATAAAGCTGGAATGACACCAAACCATTGTTAAACACTCTCTAAATTCCCTGTTTAACAACGTAATCGGCCAGTGCGTACAGAGATTGACGGCTGACAGTATCCGGAAGTAAATTCAGATTTTTACAGGCCCTCTTGCAGTATTCCGAAGCGGTTTTATAGCACTCGTCAATGATCGTGGAGTTGAGCACCATATCAATCGCTTGAGCCACGTTGCTTTTATCTCCGGTCTCGAACAATCTCTCGACCGGGTTATCGTCTGGATAGCGTTCCATGAGTAGCATGGCCGGCAGGGTGAGGGTACCCTGGGTCAAGTCGGAACCCACCGGCTTGCCCATGGCTTCCTTGGTGCTGGTAATGTCCAGGATATCGTCCACGATTTGAAAAGCGATACCCAGGTTGTCGCCGTACTCTTTCATTACCGTCACCAACTCCTCCGGGGCTTTGCTTAAAATGGCGCCCGACTGGGTCGAAAGGGAGAACAGGGAGGCGGTTTTACTGTAGATGCGGTGGAAGTAGTTTTCGCGGTTCTGGTCCAGGTTGAATGCCCCGCGGAACTGGCCTATCTCGCCGCTGGAAATGGTCGCCAGGGTCTGTGAAAAGAGCTTGATGACCCGCGGCGTCTGGGTATCCGACACGGACTCCCCGGCTTTGGCGAACAGGTAGTCGCCCATGAGTATAGCTATTTCATCGCCCCATATACTGTTTATCGTGGCCTGGCCCCGGCGCGTTAAAGCCTTGTCGATGGCATCATCGTGGACGAGCGTGGCGGTATGCATCAGCTCGACGGAAACCGCCATCGGCAGCAGGTAGGTAAGGTTATACTTGTAAGACTTGCCGGAAAGCAGGGTAAGTGCCGGCCTGATTCCCTTGCCGATTTCCTTCACCACGTAGCTCAGCTGCTCCGACAGCCAGGCGAAGTCGATATGGCTGATAGACTTCAATGTATCCTGTACCTTGTTTAAATCTTGCTGAACGGGTGCGTAAATCTGCCTAAGTTCCAATACGTTTTGTCTCCTCATCTATGATACTATCGTCGAGTTTGGAAAAGAGGGGTTGCGGTTCTCGCAGTTTCTGCCCCGGCGGTAACGGTTGCGGTTGCCAGCCGTATTCCTCCACCTTGCCTTCGTAGCCGAGGTACTCGTGCACTTTCTGCGAACTGAAGGGGAGGAAGGGGTAAAACATGGTTTTAAGTTGTGAAATAACACTGAGGGCTACATATAAAGATGTAGCGGCTGCCTGACGGTCTTCCTTGATGACCTTCCATGGCTCTTTTTCATCGAGGTAGCGGTTGGCCTCGCGGGCGGCTGACATGGCCGTCATAATGGCCTGCTTGAAGCTGCATCTGGAGAGAAGCTCCCCTGTCTGTTCAAGGAAGGAATCCGTATTTTTTATGAGGCTTTTATCGATGTCGCTTAGCTCGCCGGGCTCCGGCACGCAGCCGTTAAAATTGCGGTAGACAAAGGTCAGCACCCGGTTCACCAGGTTGCCGTAGGTGGCCACCAGCTCGTCGTTATTGCGGCGCACGAATTCGCGCCACGAGAAATCGGTATCCCTCGTTTCCGGCATATTTATGGATAGCAGATACCGCAGCGGGTCGGGGTCGTACCGCGAGAGGTAGTCGGGCAGCCAGACCGCCCAGTTCTTGCTGGTGGAAATCTTCCTGCCCTCAATCGTCAGGAACTCGTTGGCCGGCACGTCGTGGGGCAGGGCCAGGCCTTCGTAACCCATCAACATCGCCGGCCAGATGAGGGTGTGGAAGGGGATATTGTCCTTGCCGATGAAGTAATAGCTCTTGATGCCGTCCTGCCAGAAGGGGCGCCACTTCTCCGGTTTCCCTTGAAGCTTTGCCCACTCCTTAGAAGCCGAAAGATAACCGATAACGGCCTCAAACCACACGTAGAGTCGCTTGTTTTCAAAACCCTCGACCGGCACCGGCACGCCCCATTTGATATCGCGGGTTATCGCCCGGTCCTTCAATCCTTCTTTCAGGTAGCGCGTAGTCAGACCGTAAACATTCGGTCTCCATTGACCCTGCTTCTCCACCCACTTTTCCAGCCTGTCCTGGAACCCGCTCAGCTTCAGAAAAAAGTGCTCCGAGTCTTTAGATACCGGGGTGGTACCGCAGATACGGCAGTGAGGGTCAATTAATTCCGTGGGGTTCAGCGGCTTACCGCAGGCGTCACACTGGTCGCCCCTGGCCCCGGGAGAATTACAGGAAGGGCAGGTGCCTTCGACATAGCGGTCGGGCAGGAAGCGTCGGCACTTCGGGCAATACAACTGGGACACGGTGTCTTTATAGAGATAGCCTTTTTCGAGGAGCCTCAGGAAAATATCCTGCGCCACCCCGGCATGGTTCCCGGTGCCGGTAGTGGTGAACAGGTCGAAAGTAATGCCCAGCTGCTGCCAGCAATCGAGGAACTCTGCCTGGTAAAAATCGGCTATTTCCGCCGGGGTCTTGCCTTCCTGTTCGGCTTTGAGGGTTATCGGGGTGCCGTGCTGGTCCGAACCGGATACCATCAATACTTCATTGCCCCTGATACGGTGGTAGCGGGCAAAGATATCCGCCGGCAGATAGCAGCCGGCAATCTGTCCCAGGTGAAGCGAACCGTTGGCGTATGGCCAGGCGACACCGATGAAAATTCTCTCGCTCATATTAAATGCCTTAAGAGGGGCAGGATAGCCGGCCTAGAAAAAAGTCAGCACCCGCTCACCTTTCTCTTCTTTGTAGTGGGCGTAGCCCTTCTTCAGGCAGCACTCAACGCAGTAGCGCCGGGTCTCACCCTCCTCGTCCTCGACGCCGTCCTTTTCGTTGACGGCCAGGTAGCGGTCGGGGTAGGGGATGGTATTACCGCACTCATCACATTTAATTTCGCCTAAAGATATACAGCCGCGACGCATTTACTTGCTCCTTTAAAAATATTAATACGAATCCTTTTCTCCGTCCCAGACCTTATCCAGCCTGAGCCAGGTTTGATACAGTTCCTTCCTCGGCAGTCCCGTTTCTCCGGCCATTGTGGCTACGGCTTCTTTAGCCGTGGCCCCCGCGAGGTACATCTGGTGTAGCTGCCTTTCTATGGCCTCCGTCAGCCGTGGCCTGACCTTCGTTCCCTTGCCTTCGATAACCAGCGTGAACTCACCCCTCGGCTCCGTGAAATGTTTTATCGCCTCGCTTACCGTTCCCCGGAAGACCTCCTCGTGGAGCTTGGTAAGCTCGCGGCCAACGGCCAGCCGCCGGTCGCCGAGGGTAGCCAGGATATCCTCCAGCGCCGCGAGGATTCGATGGGGCGCTTCCAGGACGATAATGGTGCCGGGTTCATCGACTACCGACTCCAGGGCGCGGCGCCGGGCACCGGCTTTGTTCGGTAGAAAGCCGATGTAGGTGAACCTGTCCGTGGGCAGCCCGGAGACAGCCAGCGCCGTGGTGACCGCCGAAGGCCCGGGCACGGGGACAACCGGGATATTATGCCGGCCGGCTGCCACGATAAGCTCGTAGCCGGGGTCGGAGATGCTCGGCGTGCCCGCCTCGGAAACAAGAGCTACATCCCCTTCTTTAAGGCAGTCCAGAATACGGTCCAGCTTGGTCAGCTTGTTGTGCTCGTAGTAGCTCGTCATGGGCGTCTTGATGTCGTAGGCGGTGAGAAGACGCCTCGTCTTGCGGGTATCCTCGGCGGCGATGAGCTTCACCTCACGGAGCACGCGGAGTGCCCGCAGCGAAATATCCTCCAGGTTTCCGATAGGGGTGGCCACAACGTAGAGATTCGGCATTTTTATATTGTCCTTAACCTGATTATTATAGAACGACACGCCTCTGCCTGTCTAGCTTTGAGCTTGTTGGGCTATCTAACGGGCTAAATAACAAATGATACTGGGCGGCCGGGGCGGGAAAAGATATCTCAGATTGGCGGAGGGGCTGCGGTGGTAAAAGGCGCCTAGTCGAATTCGGTGTTGAACATGGCCAGGAATATCAGTACGGCTATGCCTACGATAGTGAACACTCCGAAGGTGATATTGCCGAATACCCACAGGGTGCTTCCGGCACCGAGGTTGACGTTGGTATAGAAGAGGCCGATACCGCCGGCAATGAGAAATATGAGCGCCAGTATCATGAAAAAGATAAACATAGCGATACCTTAAAGATTTCGATTTTAGTGAGCGAATTATATAGCGAGTGTTATGAATTGTCAAATATTTATTAAATTTTAAAAAAGTCAAAGAACGCCGATAGCTTCAGGACTGCGTAAAAATTTTACTTGCAAAATATTTTTCTTTTTTGTTATAATATAGAGCACAGATGTGCAGCGAAAAGGCTACTTCTAAGTTCAAACAACTCAGGCGTTCCTACGGTTTTGACGAAGTGGCCATCGTGCCTGGGGATGTCACCATCAATCCCGACCAGACCAACGTAGATTTCCACATCGGCGATTTTACTTTTACTTTTCCCATCATTGCGTCGGACATGGACTCCGTTACCGATGTTAATATGGTCGTCAAGATGGGCAAGCTCGGCGGGCTGGCGGTTCTCAATCTGGACGGCGTACAGGCCCGCTACGAGAATCCCGACGAGGTGCTGGAGAAAATCGCCAGAGCCTCAGACGACGAAGTAACGGCCCTGCTTCAAAAGATATACCAGGAGCCGGCAAAGGAGAACCTGGTCGGCGACAGGGTGCAGGCGATAAAGAAGACGGGGGCAATATGTGCCATTTCCCTGATACCGGCCAGCACCAAGCGCCTGGCCCCGGTAGCGGAGGAAGCAGGAGCCGATATCCTGGCGGTGAAGTCCACGGTCACCAGCGCCCGTCATATCTCCAAGAGCTATCGTGGCCTGATATTCTCCGAGCTATGCGAACAGATAAAAATGCCGATTGTCGTCGGCAACTGCGTCAGCTACAGCGCCTGCCTGGAACTGATGAGGACGGGTATAGCCGGGGTACTGGTCGGTGTCGGCCCCGGTGCCGCCTGTACCAGTCGGGAAGTCCTCGGCCTCGGCGTTCCCCAGATAACGGCTACAATCGATTGCGCCGCGGCCAGGGACGAGTATCACCGCGAGACAGGCAAATATATACCGATAATAACCGACGGCGGTTTCCACAAGGGCGGCGATGTCTGCAAGGCCTTTGCCGCTGGCGCCGATGCCGTGATGCTGGGTTCCAACTTCGCCCGGACCAGGGAAGCCCCCGGACGCGGCTATCACTGGGGCATGTCTCACCCCCACCCGGCGCTGCCCCGCGGGACGCGGATTAAGGTGGGGACGACGACCACGCTGGAGAAGCTCCTCTTCGGGCCTACCTCCCTCACTCATGGTACTGAGAACCTCGTGGGGGCGCTGCGCATGGCGATGGGCTTCTGCGGGGCGGCTAATATCCAGGAGATGCACCAGGCTTTGATGGTAATTGCCCCGTCTATTATCACCGAAGGCAAGTCATGGCAGATGATGCAGGGCGTCTGATTATCCGTAAAAGAAGGCTGGAGCGATAGCTTCATTACCCGGCCGGGGAACGAGGTAAAACAGACTTAATCAGCTACTCGTATTCCTCTTCTTCCTCTTCATCGGGGGGAACTGCCGCACCCCTCTCTTCGCCTGTCCTCGGCAGCAGGGCTTCCATTTTATGTTTGATTGCGGAGCGGGGCGGCAGCTTGTCGATAGCCTTACGCAGCTCTTTCAGTCCTCCGGTCCTGGTGGTGTCGACTTCCACCACCACGCCATCCACCCCGGCTTCCCAGAGGGCTTTAAGCTCTTCCCCGTTAACGTCCGCCGGGATGGGTACTATCAGGGGTTTGGAAATTAGATGTACCAGGTGCTGGAATATCATCAGCTGGTGCCATACCAGCGAGCCGCTGCCTTCGAACGTATCGGCGACAAGTACGGCGTCCACCGGCAGGTCGTTAATGGCCCTCAGCAGGCCGTCATCCATCGACGACTCCACCTGTAAAATCCTGCCGACCTTTTCACTCTGGGGGGTGGTGGCAATTCGACCGGCGGCGGGAATTACGACGAAATCGCACCCGGCCTTAACCAGGGCCGCCGCTTGTTTATCGCCGTTATCGTCCAGATATATCCCCCAGGGTATGTCCGGCAGGGAATCCGCGATTTCCTGAACGGTTTTCGCCGTCAGGCGTGATTTAACCGGGCGAAGCAAAACGGCGTTGGCGCCGTCGGTACAGTCGGCCGGGTTTTCGGCCGCTCCGGGTTCCAGGCTGGCAATGAGCATGATTCGTGCCGCTGGTGCCGCCGGGCGGGCCGCCCGGAAACCCATCGGCTGGGTAGTGGTTCGGGTCGCTCTATTGAATTCATCAATAAGTCGGCTCATAATCTCCTTTATTGAAAGACAAGAATATTATAGGCAAAACCGCCCACCGAATACAACATAGTACTTTTTAGTACTATTTTTAACATATTCTTTATGCCGATTTTATGAACAATTAACATTTAGGGATTACGATAGAATCAGGGAGATAAAATTATCGCAGAGGAGGGCGACCGTGATTAGGACAGTTATCAGGATAAACAATAACATGGTGATGGTCTTCGACGAAGAAGGCGAGCAAATCCCCTGGTACCAGGGGAACTATGACGACGTTAAAGAGAAAATACTGGCGCACGCCCCACCGGACTCGGTATTCAATCACTGGTTCGGGCACTCCCTCGAACCCGAGGTTGTTGCCGGCGAGGCCTGGTAAAAAAGGGTGGTAGCCTGACCGGTACGGAAAGAGAGGTCTGGAAGCGTCATGCTGACAACAGGCGATGTCGCCCGAATTTTCAATGTGCACCCCGGCACGATAAGGCGATGGTGTGCGCAGGGCAGAATAAACGCTTATCGTACCGGCCCGCGGGGTGACCGGAGGTTCCGGCGGGAGGATGTAGCCGTTGCTTACATTGACAGGTCCATTCAGGAATATCTGAGATACAGACTCGTCTAGTTTCAAGAAATCACTGCTCACTTCTATCATTCATTAACCTCCAACAGCATTTCAATCCGATTCTCTATTTGCTCTATCTATTCCTGCCAGCATGCCCGAAAGGGTAAAAAGTGGCCTCCGCAACACTCTTTAATCCCCCTATCTATCTGATAATACCAGTAAATAGTACTTAAGTATATTGTCAGCGGGCTGTTTATTTGCTATAATAATACTTATGGCACATAAGAATGCTGACAGTGTTGGGCTTGTGGGGAAGAGAGGGAAAATTACGGGAAGTCGGGAGCGCCCCGGTAAGCGTTTGTTGCTCGCCAGTGATGAGGTGAAGGCGGGCATGAAGGTAGAATCTTACTTCCTGGCGGAAAAGTCCCATGAT
>JAUWZF010000119.1 GCA_030615475.1 Dehalococcoidales bacterium
TTTCTCCCCCTCTCCTGTGAAACCTCGTCAGGAGAGGGGGATTAAGGGGGTAAGGTAGAAATTAATCCTTCACTCATTTGACTTTATTCTGCAGGCAAAATAGACTGATTAAAGCTCGTTATTAAAAAATATAGATATAAAGGAGTTAACCTTGAAAGCTGCAATTTGTTACGAATTCGGTAAGCCCCTGGTGGTAGAAGAGGTGGATATCGACACGCCGCAGAAAGGCGAGGTAAAAGTAAAGCTGGCAGCGACTGCCATCTGCCATAGTGATATCCATGATATCAGGGGTGAGCTAGGGGGCGAAGTGCCCTTTATCGGCGGGCATGAATCCGCCGGTTACGTTGACGAGGTAGGCGAAGGTGTCACTTCGGTAAAAACCGGCGACACCGTAGTGGTGTCGCTTCTATCTTCCTGCGGGAATTGCCGTTACTGCCGGACAGGGCGTCCCCATATGTGCAGCGCTGTATGGCCACTGGATAAAGAGAGCCGCATCCGCGGTAAGAATGGACAATATATCAGGAAATCGGTCAGGGTAGGCGGCTTCGCCGAGTATGTCATTGTGCACGAATCGCAGTTAGTCAAGGTACCCGGGGATATGCCTATGGATAGGGCCGCGTTATTGGCCTGCGGTGTCATTACGGGGTTCGGTGCGGTGGTCAACCGTGCCAAGGTCGAGGTGCTCAGCAGTTGCGTTATCATCGGCACCGGCGGTGTCGGTCTTAACGCTGTCCAGGGCGCTGCTATATCCGGTGCTTACCCGATTATAGCGGTAGATATTTCGGATGAAAAACTGAAGGCTGCCAAAGAATTCGGGGCGACGCATACGGTAAACTCCGCCAAGAAAGACGCTGTTGAAGCGGTCAGGGAGTTGACGGATGGAGTAGGGGCCGATTATGTTTTCGTAACGGTTGGCAGCGTTGCCGCTATCCTTCAGGGTGTTAACATGTCGGGACCGCGCGGTATGACCGTCATCGTAGGACTGCCGAAATTTACCGACACGATTACTCTATCGCCCTTATTTTTCATTAAAGATGAAAGGGTACTTACCGGCAGCTACATGGGCACCACGAATTTGCAGGCGGATATCCCCAGAATGATCGAGCTTTATAAGGCGGGGATTCTCAAGCTGGACGAGCTCATCACCGGTCGGTATTCCCTGGACCAGATTAACGAGGCTATAGAGTCGGTGGAGAAGGGCGAAGCGCTGCGCAACGTGATTATGTTTGAATGAATGATATTTAAATGAGGTAGTAATACAATTGAGAGGGGCAAAAGCCCCTCTCTTTACCTCCCGTCCGGCGCTTTATACACTTTACATAACAGCGCCGTCAGGTCCGGCGACCCGAACATGGGGTCGCAGTGGTCATTCGAGGTAAGCACGTTGGGATTGGACTTCAGCAGACCGTGCAGCGGCCCCGGCTCCTCGGGATAAAAGCAGTTGGCCGTTGCCATGACGACCTTCGGGTGAATGCCGGGGAAAAGCCTGGCTTTCTGCTTGATTCTGCCCCTCGGCGACTCAATCCAGGCCCAGTCGCCGTCTTCGATGCCAATTTCTTTAGCAGTTTCCGGATGTATTTGCACCACCGGGTCTTTCTGAAAGCTGCGGAGCCATGGGATATTCCGGTACTGTGACAGGAAGTAGAAGGGCTGACGGTACCCGGTCGAAAGTACCAACGGGTATTCTTTAGACAGTTCCGGCGTGGAAACAGGGCTTTCGCCGGGCTCCTGGAAATAGGGCAGGGCGTCGTAACCCAAATCCTCCAGCACGGTGGAGTAAAGTTCCAGCTTACCGGTCGGGGTGGGAAAACCGCCGCCTTTTTTCCAGTGGTCGGTCTTGTATTTATAGTAAGTCTGGTCTTTGCCCATCCTGGCCATGACGCCCTTCCGGCTGAACTCTTTCCAGGTCAGGTTGGCCTTCCTTACCGTGTAGTCCAGCATCTTCTCGACGTTTTCGAACCATAAATCCGGAGCCATTCTCTTGCCCATCTCGTTGAATATCTTATTGTCCGGCCAGGCCTCACCCGGCGGGTCGACGGTCTTATTGATGGCCTCAATCATAAAGCGCGGGTGCATGTTGTAGATGTCGTCCATTTCCAGCCAGTGGGCCGCCGGCAGGAGAATATCGGCGTATTCCGCCATGGGTCCCATGAACTGGTCGGCATGCGCCAGAAAGTCGACGTTTAAAAGCGCCTGCATTACTTCTTTGGTGTTGGCCAGGTGGATTATCTGCTGCCCGCCGACGCTGAACCAGACCTTGACAACGGAATTGCCGTTACACAATTGCTTGATAACGCTGTCCGAGTGGGCGGTGCGCGCGGCACCCATCTTGTAGTCCTCGCTACCCACGATTCCCTTACGCATCTCGTCGGTAAGCGGTAGCTCCAGGAAAAAGTCCTCCAGGAGTCCCGTGTCCGGCACCACCCAACTCATCATGCTTCCCGGCCTCTCGATGTTTCCGGTAACGCCCATAAGGCAGATAATCGACCTCATGGTCTGGCCGCAGTTGGCCTGCCGTTCCAGGGAGCTGCCGACCTGTATGCAGCCCGGCGTATCCTCGGCGAAGAGCCGGGCCGCTTTAATGATATCCTCCTCTTTGAGCCACGTTATCTCGGCGACGCGCTCCGGCGTGTATTCCTGGACTCTCTCTTTCAGTTTATCGAAACCATATGTCCAGTTCTCCACGAAGTCTTTGTCCCACAGTCCTTCGCTGATGATGACATTGATCATGCCCAGTGCCAGGGCGGCGTCCGTGCCCGGCCTGATTTGCAGCCAGAGTGTCGCCCGCGAAGAGAGGGCCGTTTCTCGCGGGTCGATAACAATCAGGTTCTTAACGTGCTTCAGCGAGTTTAAAAACCACACGGCCATCTCGGAGTCGGCGCTGCTTATTTCCAGCTGTTTGGCCCAGGATATCTGTGTCTTGGGGAACTCCCCGCCCCACCCGTGATAATCGCAGTAGAGCCGGCCGTACCCGGTAACCAGCCCGTACATGCCCAGCCGCGGACTGTGGCAGATATAGCCGGGCGTGATGATATTGGCGGTGCCTATCGACCGTGCCAGGCGGTGCGTATACCGGTTGTAGCCCCGCCCCGTACCCTGGGATATGGCGATGGATGAAGGGCCGTATTTTTCTATCGACTCCTTCATCTTACTTTCGATTGTATCCAGCGCCTCGTCCCAGCTTATTCGCTGCCATTTTCCCTCACCCCGCTTCCCCATCCTTTTCAGGGGGTATTTTAAGCGGTCGGGATGGTTGATATGCTGGATGCTGGACAGCCCCTTGGAGCACATCGTGCCCCAGGTCGGCGTATCCGGATTACCCTCGATGTGCGTAATCGCCCCGTCCACGACAGTGACCAGGACGCCGCAGCCGCCGTGGCAGCTTTTGCAGGTGGTCTTGATAATCTTTTTCTCGCTCATTTTGCGTCTTTCAAATATATATATCCGAAATTATTCAATAATGTCATTCTCGGGCTTGACCCGAGAATCCAGACCACCCCTCCTCTGGATTCCAGCTTTCGCTGGAATGACACCGAACTATTGCGAAATACCCTCTTTATCTGGTAGTAAACGGGCTGTCTGGCAATTGCCATTGCTAACGTCTAGCTGGCGATGGCGACCAGCGGCTTATAGGCGCCGGCTTTCAGCACGCAGTACCTCAGGGCCAGCCCGCCGACAACCTCGCAGGCCACGCCGGTGATTAGCAGGGCCGACGATACTTCAACGACGAAGTAGCTGGAAAAGGCGATGGCCAGCGGTATGACGATTCCCAGGGCAACGATGCCAACCCAGAAAACGGGGGCAAGGTTGCCGCGCATCTGCTCCATGACCGATTTCTTACCGGTTGCCTCGCGGTTGGCCGCCGCCCAGAGATAGACGACTATCAGCAGGGCGGTGACGATGAGCAGCCATCGACTTCCAGTCTCGGCGGCGGTGATGTTGACGTTCCCACCGTTCAACCCGATAATTACCGAGAGGCCGAATCCCCCCAGTATGCCGCACAGGACAAATAATAATGGTAGCAGCGTCGAGTTCCAGAAAGGCACGGCCTTGACCGTGTTCAGGACGAAGCCGGTGTATACCGTGACCGCCAGCGCCGCCATTCCGGCCAGCACCTTGAAAATAATCTCTACCGCGGTACCGGGCAGCCAGAAGGTAAGCGCCAGCTGTACCGCCGCGAAAACAACGAACGCGAGTACGAATATAATGCCCCTGGCCAGCCAGGAAGAGTTTGGCCGGAGGACGATTCGCCAGAAGCGCAGCGGCTTGCCCAGGTAGATGAGGTGGGCTGCACCCTTAACTATGGCGATAATCAGCCAGCTGACGAACATCCCCCACAGGCTGTTGAAATACAGCGATACCAGGTACAGTCCCCCGCCGAGTCCGCCGGCATAAAAGGCAATCCAGAGGAAGATGCCCCTGCGGTCAATCCACTCCGTCTGGCGGGTGTAGTTTATCATCCACTCGTGTATTTCCAATTTATCTCTCCGCTCCCGTTGGGGCTGGCTCCTGCTTTGAATCGTCGATTATTTTCGGTGTCTCGGAGTATCCTATCTTGCCGTCGATAAAGTACACGGAGGGGTTGGTGTCGTATTCCGGGTGCAGTTGGAAGCCTCCCCGTTCCTTTATCAGCCGTGAAACCTCGCTGTCGGGGTCGTCCAGGTCGCCGAAGGTCAGTGCCTGGGCGGGACAGGTGTTCACGCAGGCGGGCGTAGCCGCACGGTCGATACCCGGTTTCAGGCCTTGAGCCAG
>JAUWZF010000259.1 GCA_030615475.1 Dehalococcoidales bacterium
TCGATTGCCGCTATCACCCTTGCGAAAAGTCGTCAGTGGTATTCGGATAAATGGAGACCGCCCCGGTCAGGACTCGCCGTGCAAACTATAATACAGAGACTCTCGGCACTGAAGAATTCCCGACTGGCAACCCGCGTCTTGCTTGCCCTGTTTGCGGCGCTGGCTATCTGCGTTATTTTCGTCGGACTCGATAATCCTACCGGTATCATTCTGGGCTGGGTGGCAACTGCTATCCTGCTGGCGGAACTGACACGTAAATGGCGTAAAATCAGGTATTTCCTCATTCTCTTATTCGCTTCCTGTATCGGCGCTATCATTCTGTCCTTCCTGTACGTGGAGGTAGCCTTTCCTCTTGCCGAGTGGCTCGGAGGTGTCGATGCCTCGCAGAGCACGGCCTGGCGTATTTTCCACGTGATAATTTCGAATATCATCTTGCTTCTCACTCCGGTAGGTATCTTCATCGGCATCGTGGGAACTATCTGGCTGATTATTTTACGTCTGGTGTCACTGCGAAAACGTAGTCGCACCGGCAGCACTTGACTTCTGCGGAGTTTTTGTTTTAAGTTATACCAAGATATTCGAGGTATCATCGTCGGGCGGGAACAGTAACGTATGGAAACACTTACGACGCCTTTACTGGCCATAGCTGCCTTCGGGCTGGGGGCCATTCCTTTCTCCCTGCTGGTCGGCCGCTGGTTACTGGGTAAGGATATCAGGGACTACGGGGACGGTAATCCCGGCGCCGTTAATGTCTTCCGGGCGGGTGGACAGAAAGCGGGCTACCTGGCCGTATTCCTGGATGTCGCCAAGGGCGTACCGTTTGTCTTCCTGGCGCATTCGTTTTTCGGTTTATCTAATGTCGCCGTTGTCGCCGTGGGCATGAGCGCCATACTCGGCCATGCTTTCTCGCCTTTTCTTCGCTGGCACGGCGGGAAGGCGGTGGCCATTACCTTCGGGGTGCTTCTGGCATTGCCCCAGCATGAAATGTTGCTGGCTTTCATCGCCTGCATGGTCCTAGGGGCGCTTATCATAGAAGTCGATGCCTGGACGGTCATGTTCGGCGCCCTCGGTTCGCTGGCCTATCTGGCCGTCACCAGGGGAAGTTCATGGGAAGTTTTACTGATGTTGTGCATACTGGCGGTATTTGCCGTCAAGCATTTCGATGACCTGCGTACCTTTCCCGGTTTCCGGGGAAGGCTCGTCCGCTGGCTGCAATCGATAATACGGGGAACTCTGTCTATCATCTAGAAAGGCTGGAGTATGTTATACCAGGTAATAATTGCGGCGGGTCTGGTAACCTTTCTGATTAATCTTATTCTTAATTTGCGGAGCCTCAAGACACCCCGCCGTAACAGCAGAATACCCGACCCGGCGCCTCTTATCTCCGTCATGGTTCCGGCGCGGGATGAAGAAGCCAACATCGGGGCCTGCCTGGAGTCCCTGCAGAAACAGGACTATCCCAACTACGAGGTCCTGGTGCTCGACGATAACTCGGCGGATAACACTTCGGAGATTGTCGGCGATATGGCAGACGGAGACAATCGTATCCGACTCTACAGCGGCGAGCCCCTGCCCGAGGACTGGGCGGGCAAGCCTTTTGCCTGCTACCAGCTGGCCCAGAGGGCAAAGGGCGACTGGCTATTGTTTGTGGACGCCGATACGATACATGCTCCCCATATGCTGCGCAGCGTGCTTTCCATAGCTACGGAGCTTAAAACGTCCCTGCTTTCCGGCTTTCCCCGCCAGCTGGCTAATTCCTTTCCCCAGAAGATAGCCATACCGGTGCTGTACTTCGTCATCCTGAGCTGGCTGCCTCTATGGTGGCTGCACCGCTCCAGGAAGCCGAGGCCTTCGCTGGCCATCGGCCAGTTCCTGCTCTTCCCCAGGGAGGCGTACTGGAAGATGGGCGGGCATGAGGCGGTAAAATCGAGGATTCTGGAGGATGTCTGGCTGGGGGTGGAAATCAACCGCAGCGGTGGCCGTCATGTGGCGATTGACCTTTCGCCGGTGGTTTCGTGCAATATGTACCGGAGCATCGGGGCGATGTGGGAGGGGTTTATCAAGTGGATGTATTCGGTGGCGGCTATGTCCCGGCTGGGCCTGTTCGCGATGCTGGTGGCCGGCTACTTCTTCTTCCTGGCGCCGTTTTACTGGCTCTGGCACGAGTATATAACGCTGACGGACCCCTCCGTCTGGCGGGGAGTGGTGCTCTTCCAGGTGGCGGTAATTTTACTGATGCGGGGTCTCATAGACAATAGGTTCAAAGAGCCGGTGATTTCGGCTATACTGCATCCCTTCGGGTTTACGTTCCTGGTTGCTAGCGGCCTCTATGCCGGCGGCAAGCGCCTGGTTGGAGCCGGGGTCAGCTGGAAAAAGCGATTCTACGGCAGGGAATCGCCGGTAGAATAGCCACTGTCATTGCGAGCCCTCACGCTGCGCTCAGGATACACTCCGCGAAGCACTCTCAATATTACTGCATGTCATTCCCGCGAAAGCGGGAATCCAGTATTCAGACAGCCGGCGGGCGCGCGGGGGGGGGGTGGTGGGCGCGG
>JAUWZF010000090.1 GCA_030615475.1 Dehalococcoidales bacterium
CCAGGATTGTCATGGTGCCCGACCACTTCGTGCCGAATAAGGATATCGCCTCTGCCGAGCAGGCCAGGCTGATGCGGGACTTCTGCTATGAGCAGGGGATCCAGTACTTTGAAGTCGGGCAGATGGGTATCGAGCATGTCCTCCTGCCGGAGCAGGGCCTGGTGCTGCCCGGGGACGTGGTCATCGGGGCTGATTCTCATACCTGTACCTACGGCGCTATCGGGGCTTTCGCTACCGGCATGGGGTCGACCGATATCGCGGCCGCCATGGCCACCGGGGATATCTGGATGAAGGTGCCGCTGACCATCAAGCTTATCTATAATGGCGTTCCGGGCAAGTGGGTGGGGGGCAAGGACCTGATTCTTTATACCATCGGCGAAATTGGCGTCGACGGCGCCCTGTACGCGGCCATGGAATTCACCGGGGAGGCCATCGAAGCTCTGTCCATGGACGGGCGCTTCACCATGGCCAATATGGCCGTCGAGGCGGGCGGCAAGGCCGGGCTCTTTCACGTGGACAACAAGACACAGCTTTACATAAAGTCGAGAGCCCCGCGTTCTTACCTGGTCTACGAGCCGGATAACGATGCCGAATATGCCCGGGTAATCGAGTACGATATCTCCAGTATCGAACCTCAGGTCTCGTTACCGTATTCGCCGGCCAACACAAGAAACGTTAGCGAGGTAGGGGATATAGAAATCGACCAGGCGGTCATCGGGGGCTGTACCAATGGACGCATCGAGGACTTGCGGCTGGCCGCCCAGATACTGAAAAGGCATAAGGTGAATCAGAGAGTACGCTGTATCATCATACCCGGCACGCAGCAGGTATACCTCGACGCTATAATGGAAGGTTTGATAGAGACGTTTATCAAGGCGGGGGCGGTGGTCAGCACGCCGACCTGCGGGCCGTGTCTCGGCGGGCACATGGGCGTCCTGGCCGACGGTGAGCGCTGTGTTTCCACCACCAACCGCAATTTCGTCGGCAGGATGGGCAGTCCGAAGTCAGAGGTCTACCTGGCCAATCCGGCGGTGGCCGCCGCCAGCGCGGTAGCCGGCAGGATTGTCAGTCCTGACGAGGTCATGGGAAGAGCGAAAGATGAAAATACCGTCGTGTGAAGGACCGGGAGAGCAAGCTGGCGGGGGTATAGTCTTATGAAAGACAAGTTTAGTGAATACATTCAAAGAATGCCTATATTACTAAATGAATTGAAGGGGGAACCCCTACTAAATAGAGACGAACTAAAAAATATTCCGAAATCTGGTATTTATGTATTTTATAGAGAGGGTAGGCCTTTATATGTTGGGCGTTCTAATCGGTTAAAGGAACGTATTCAAGAACATGGAAGACCAAGCTCTGACCATTATAGCGCTACACTGGCTTTTAACATAGCTAAAGAGAAAGTGAATTACAAAAGGAACGAACATAGATTAGCTACACGGGATGATTTAGAAAAAGCACCTGGATTTGAGAAAGCGTTTTTTCTAGCTAGAAAGCAAGTTGCCGAAATGCAGGTTAAGATTATTGAAATTAAAGACCAGATTGAGCAAGCTCTGTTTGAGATTTATGCTGCCTTATCATTAAATACTAAATATAATGATTTTGGAACGCACTAATCTGGGGAGGTTATCTCTTGATACTCAAAGGCAAAGTCTATAAAGGGGGATTAAAAGGGGCGAAGCCCCTTTAAAAATAAATTTCCCCCCTCTCCTTCACCCTGCCTCGTAAGGAGAGGGGGATACAGGGGGTGAGGTTCGTAATATTATGAAACTCAAAGGCAAAGTTTATAAATACGGTGCCGATGTTAACACGGACGTTATCATCCCCGCCCGTTACCTCAGCATGTCCGACCCCGATGAGCTGGCCCAGCACTGCATGGAAGACATCGATGCGGACTTTCTGAAAACGGTCAAGCCCGGCGATATCATCATGGCCACCACCAACTTCGGCTGCGGCTCGTCGCGGGAGCATGCCCCGATGGCTATCAAGGCGGCCGGCGTATCCTGCGTCATCGCCAAGAGCTTCGCCCGCATCTTCTTCCGTAACGCTATCAACATCGGCCTGCCGCTGCTCGAGTGCGCTGAGGCTGTAGATAATACCTGGGCCGGCGACATCCTGGAAGTAGACCTTGCCCGCGGCGAGATTAAGAATATTACCAGGCGCATGGAATTTACCGCCAAACCCTATCCCGAATTCATGGCCGAGTTGATTTCAGCCGGCGGACTCATCGAATATACCAGACAGCGATTGGCTGGCAGGAGGACTTAAGTGAACTTCAACCTGACAGTATTACCCGGTGATGGCATCGGCCCCGAGGTTACCGGCGAAGCCGTAAAAGTTTTAAATGCGGTCGGTAAGAAATTCGGCCACATTTTTAACCTGAACAACCGGCTGATTGGCGGGGCGGCTATCGATGCGGAAGGCGTAGCCGTATCAAGAGATACGTTAAAGATATGCCAGAAAAGCGATGCCGTATTGCTGGGCGCCGTGGGCGGTCCCAAGTGGGACGACCCCCTGGCTAAAGTACGCCCCGAGGATGGTCTGCTGGTAATGCGTAAAGCCCTGGGGCTGTTCGCCAACCTGCGCCCGGTCAGGGTCTTTCCGGTACTGGTTGATTCTACCAACTTCAAGCCGGAGGTAATCGAGGGGGTTGAATTTATCTTCGTGCGCGAGCTTACCGGCGGACTGTATTTCGGCAAGCCCAAGCGGCGGTGGCAGACATCGCGGGGCAGGCGTGCCGTCGACTCCATGGCTTATTCGGAGCAGGAAATCGAGCGAATCGTGAGGGTCGGCTTCGAGCTGGCGCGGCGGCGGCAGAAGAAGCTCATCTCGGTAGACAAGGCCAACGTGCTGGAGTCGTCCCGACTCTGGCGGCAGGTGGCCGTGGAAGTCGCCGAAAGCTACCCTGACGTGACCCTGGAGCATATGCTCGTGGATGCCTGTTCCATGCGGATTATTCAGAACCCCAGGTACCTAGACGTGCTGGTGACGGAAAATACCTTCGGCGATATCCTGACCGATGAGGCCTCCATGCTGGCCGGCTCGATGGGGATGCTGCCCTCGGCGAGTCTGGCCGGGGTGCCTGAGACAGGCGTCAAAATCTTCGGCCTGTACGAGCCCATTCACGGCAGCGCGCCGCGGCGCGCCGGACTCGACATGGCTAATCCCATTGCCATCATTCTGAGCGTCGCCATGATGCTGCGCTACTCCTTCGCGCTGGAGAAAGAAGCGCAGGCGGTCGAAGCGGCCGTTGAGGCTGTCCTGAATGAAGGCTATCGTACCTATGATATAATGAGTGAAGGCAAGAAGAAGGTGGGGACGAAAGAAATGGGCGACCTTATTGCCGGGAAGTCGGGAGGCTAAAAGTTGGCATCGGTTGAACTCTATGATACCACGCTGCGTGACGGGGCCCAGAGCGAAGGCATATCCTTCTCCGTGGTGGACAAACTGCATATCGCCCAGAAGCTCGATGAACTGGGTATCCACTACATCGAAGGCGGCTGGCCCGGCTCCAATCCCAAGGACGCCGAGTTCTATAAAAAAGCGAAGGGCCTGTCACTGAAAAACGCGCGGATAGTTGTTTTCGGCAGCACGCGGCGACGCGGTATCAAGGCGGAAGAAGACAACAACCTCGTCATGCTGGTCGAGGCCGGGGTAAAGGTAGCTACAATCGTCGGAAAAAGCTCGGACCTGCAGGTTACCCGCGTCCTGAAGACCACACTGGAAGAAAACCTCAGCATGATTGCCGATTCCATACATTATCTTAAGTCGAAGGGAATCGATGTTTTCTTCGATGCCGAGCACTACTTCGACGGCTATAAGAGCAATCCGGAATACGCCCTGCAGACTTTGATAGTGGCCATCGGGGCCGGGGCTGATTGCCTGGTGCTCTGTGATACCAACGGCGGGGCCCTGCCGGATGAAGTAACAAAGGCGGTCAAGGCGGTCGCTAAGGCAACGAAGGTGCCTCTGGGGATTCATACTCATAATGATGGTGGTCTGGCGCTGGCCAACACTCTGGCGGCGGTACAGGCGGGAGCAACCCAGGTGCAGGCGACCATAAATGGCTATGGCGAGCGGTGCGGCAATGCCAACCTGTGCACCGTAATCGCCGCTTTAAAGCTGAAAATGGGCATAGACTGTATTACCGATGAGCAATTGGGCAGACTAACCGAAGTATCTCACTTCGTTAGCGAGGCAGCGAACCTTGTTCCCGACCCTTACTCGCCCTATGTGGGTACCAGTGCCTTCAGCCACAAGGCCGGTTACCACATGGACGGGATTATGAAGTGGCCGGATGCCTACCAGCATATCGACCCGACCAGAGTGGGTAACCGCCAGCGAACGGTGGTATCCGACCAGTCGGGAAAGCGTAATATCATCTATAAGGCCAGGGAAATGGGCATAGACCTGTCGACTGATGCTAAAGAGACGCAGGGACTTTTGAAACATATCAAATTCCTGGAGAGTCGCGGCTTTCAGTACGACAATGCCGAGGCGTCCTTTGAATTACTGCTGCACCGGGCTGAGCCGGACTATAAACCGCCTTTTGAACTGGTCGACTTCATGGTGGTTGTGGAGAGCCGGCGGCGTCCCTCCACCCGCAAAGCCGCCGAGGAGATGCTGTCCGAGGCCATCGTCAAGGTAAAGGTGGGTGAGGAAATAATACACACGGCGGCGGAAGGCGATGGCCCCGTTAATGCTCTGGACAGGGCTTTGCGCAAGGCCCTGCTGCAGTTCTATCCCAGCCTGAAGCAGGTCAAGCTTGTCGACTACAAGGTGCGTATTCTTGAGGAAAGCGTCGGGACGGAGTCGCAGGTGCGCGTCCTCATCGAGTCCAGCGATGGCGTTGATGAGTGGCGTACCGTGGGCGGTTCTACCAATATCATCGAGGCCAGCTGGCTGGCCCTGGCCGACGGCCTGGAATACTGGCTGGTAAAGCAGAAAACAAAATAAGACGCTTTCTAAAAATTCTCTAAATAAACAGACTTTATCTTGACATTTCCATGTCCTGGAGATATAATCACTACACTTTCATACATGGAGGTGACGCAAGATGAGTTATCCGGTAAATTTCCAGGTTGACTACCCGGAAAAACTGTCCCACGGAATGGTACTGGTAAAAGCACTCTTTGGGTGGCTGTACGTCGGTATTCCTCATGGAATCGCACTTTGGCTATATGGAATCGCGGTCGGCGTGGTGCTCTTCATCGCCTTCTGGGCTATCCTGTTCACCGGTAAATTCCCCAGGGGAATGTTTGATTTCGTGGTCGGGTATCAGCGTTGGACAAACAATGTGACAGCCTACATGTGCTTCATGAGGGACGAATACCCGCCCTTCAGCGGCAGCGAATAGTAGTAAAACAGGCAGCCGTATTAATAACAGGCGAACTTACCTGACGGCATCAGATAATTATGGGATTGATTCGTTTATCTGGCCGAAGGTTATATATT
>JAUWZF010000160.1 GCA_030615475.1 Dehalococcoidales bacterium
CGGCCTGAAGATGTTTGACTATCATATTACCGAGAGCGGCTTCGCCGCGGATATAGGCTTCGAGAAATTCTGGAACGTCAAGTGCCGCTACAGCGGCCTGAAACCGCACGTATCCGTGCTGACCACCACCGTCCGCGCCCTGAAGATGCACGGCGGCGGCCCCAAGGTCGTGGCCGGCCTGGCCCTACCCGAGGAATACACCAAAGAAGACATCGGCCTGGTTGAAAAAGGCCTGGAAAACATGCTGCACCTTATCAAGGTCATCCGCAAGTCCGGCATCAACCCGGTGGTCTGCATCAACGCCTTCTACACCGATACCAAGGCCGAGCACGACGTCATCCGCAAGGCCGCAGAGGCGGCGGGTGCCCGTGTTGCTGTGTCCACCCATTGGGAGCACGGCGGCGACGGCGCCCTGGAATTTGCCGATGTCGTCAAGGAAGCCTGCGAAGAAGAACCCAATTTCAAATTCCTCTATCCCAACGAGATGAAACTGCGCCAGAGAGTCGAGACTATCGCCAAGGAAGTCTATGGCGCTGACGGCGTTTCCTGGACGGCGGAAGCCGAGACTAAGGCCAAAGCATTCGAGGCCGACCCGAAATATGACGAGTACGCCACCATGATGGTGAAGACACACCTGTCCCTCACTCATGACCCGACCATCAAGGGTGTGCCCAAGGGCTGGACGTTGCCCATCCGCGACATCCTCATCTATTCGGGCGCCAAGTTCCTGTGCCCCATGGCCGGTACCATCACCCTGATGCCAGGCACCTCGTCCAACCCGGCTTTACGAAAGGTGGATGTCGACGTCAACACAGGGAAGGTCCAGGGAATATTCTAGTCGGCTTAACCGGCTATCAAACTGAATATTTAACAAGAAGCGAAGAGACTGCTACAATAGAAATAGAGGGAGTATAAGGTAAAGAATATTGAGCGTTAATATAGCCGTAGCTGGTAAGGGAGGCACCGGCAAGACTTCGGTAACCAGCCTGGTCATTCGCTACCTGCTCAAGAATAACCTGGGGACTGTCCTGGCCGTTGACGCCGACCCCAATTCAAATCTGGCCGAGAATCTGGGTATGGAAGTAAGGCAGACGGTCGGCCGGATACTGAACAAGTTTCAGGGCGAAAAACTTAACATTCCCGCGGGAATGACCAAGGAAGCCTACCTGGAATACCAGCTGAACATAGCCATAACCGAGAGCAAGAGTCTGGACCTCATTACGATGGGACGGGGCGAAGGCCCGGAATGCTACTGCTATCCCAACGTAGTTATCCGGAAGCTCATCGACGATTGGTCCAAGAACTATGCCTACGTCGTTATGGACAACGAGGCCGGCCTAGAACACCTGAGCCGGAGAACCACCCAGAACATAGATGAGCTTCTGATGATTTCCGACCACACGGTCAAGGGTCTGCGGGCGGTAGCCCGGGTACGCGACCTGGTAGCGGAGCTGAAACTCACGGTAAAAAGAGAGTCTGTAATCATCAACCAGGTGCCAGGAGAGATAGACCCGCTGCTCAGCGAGGAAATGGAGAGGCTGGGCATCGTGCCCACAGCTATCATACCTATGGATGAAGACCTTAAAAGGTACGATCTGGAACAGAAACCGCTGTTTTCCCTGCCGGATACGTCCAGGGCAGTAATGGCAGTCAATGATTTAATGAATAAGCTCTTAAAAACCGAGAGCGTTGAGATAAAAAGGGGGTAAAAATGACAGCACAACTCATTAAAGGCGCTGAAGTCGCCGCACAGATTCGCGAAGAACTGCAAAAGGAAATTGCCGACCTCAAGGCCAAGCACAACGTGGTGCCAGGCCTGGTCACCGTCCTCGTTGGTGCCGACCCGGCCTCACAGGTCTACGTCGGCCAGAAAGAGAAGACCTCGAAAGAGCTGGGTATCTATTCGGAGAGGTACGACCTCCCGGCGGATACCTCCCAGGAAGACCTGCTGAAACTGATTGACAAGCTCAACAAAGACCCCAAGATTAACGGCATCCTGGTACAGTTACCGCTCCCCAAGGGTTTAAATGAGGAGGAGGTCCTCATTGCCATCGACCCCAAGAAGGACGTTGACGGCTTCCACCCGGTAAACGTGGGCAAGCTGATGATAGGCGAGCCGGACTACCTGCCCTGCACGCCTGCCGGCATTCAACAGCTTCTGATTCGTTCCGGTACTCAGATTGAAGGCGCCGAGGTGGTCATCGTCGGGCGGAGCAACATCGTCGGCAAGCCCATCGCCAACATGCTGTTACAGAAGGCGGAGGGGGCCAACGCCACGGTCACCATCTGCCATACCCGGACCAAAGACATAGCCTTTCACACCAAGAGAGCCGATATCCTGATAGTGGCGGCGGGGAAACCCAAGGCCGTCACCGGCGACATGGTGAAGGAAGGCGTCGTGGTCATTGACGTCGGCGTGAACCAGATTGGCACGACGGCGGAAGGCAAGAGAATCCTGGCCGGCGACGTCGATTTCGAGACGGTCAGTCCGAAAGCCAAGGCCATCACCCCGGTGCCGGGAGGCGTCGGCCCTATGACGATAACCATGCTTATGATGAATACGGTAAAGGCCGCCAAGGTAGCGGCCGGCCTGATATAATAAAGGAGGGAATATGGATTATAAAACTGTAAAGAAAGAAGCGCCCGGCCGGGGGGAGGTGGAAGTACTGGCCGAAACCTACGAGGCAGGCGAGCCAGTGGGAGAGGACGCCGGCAAATGGCGCCAGAAACTGGAAAGCCGGGATGAGAAACTGATGTACCTGAAATCCGGCGAGCGCTACTGGTACAGCGACGACTGGTTTGGCAGTGAAAAAAGGAAGAATCCGGCCTGAGCGAAGGAGGCAAAATGGCATTTGAGATTCCAAAGACAGCCTATAGCGGCAAGATTAAAGAGATGATACTGGGCAAGGGTGATAAAGCGGTAACCGTCGGGGGTGAAACGGCCTACCCGTTCTACCTTTTTGAAGGCGAAATGCCCAACCTGCCCAAGATAGCCATGGAGGTTTACGACATGCCTCCCGAGGAGTGGGCGGAAGCGGCGCTGGAACCCTTCGCCGGCGTCACCGATGACCCGGTAGCCTGGGCACAGAAGTGCATCAAGGACTACGGGGCGGAGATGATATGCCTGCAACTCCTGAGCACCGACCCCAACGGGCAGGACCGCCCGGCTGATGAGGCGGCCCAGGTGGTCAAGAAAGTGGCTGACGCTATTGATGTCCCCCTGATTGTCTGGGGCACGGCCAACCACGACAAGGACACCGAGGTCCTCAGGGCTGCCGCCGAGCTCTGCCAGGACAAGAGCCTGATTCTGGGACCGGTGGAGGAGGCCGACCATAAGAAGATTGGTGCCGCCGCCATCGGCTATAAACACACCATCGTCGCCTCAACTCCCATCGATATCAACCTGGCCAAGCAGCTCAACATCCTGCTGGGTAATCTCGGCGTTCCCGATAATCTGCTGGCCATAGACCCCACCGTCAGCAGCATCGGTTACGGCATCGAGTACTGCTACTCGGTCATGGAAAGAATGAGGATGGCGGCTTTAACCCAGCAGGACGCCAAGCTCCAGTTCCCCATCATCTGCAATCTAGCTAAAGAGACGTGGAAGTCCAAAGAAGCCAAAATATCCGAGGCGGACGACCCCAAGATGGGGGATGCCAAGAAGCGAGGTATCCTGCTTGAAGCTATGTCGGCCATGGTCCTGCTTCTGGCCGGGGCCGACGTCTTAATTATGAGACATCCCGAAGCGATAAAGCTGGTCAGGGAAATGATAACCGACCTGACCGCCAAATAAGTGAGGTGAAGTAAATGGCAGAAGAAAAACAAGCAAAAAGTATTGATAAGGCTACACTCGACATGATAGCCAAGTCGGCCGAGGAAGGAATCACCACGGTTTTCGACC
>JAUWZF010000143.1 GCA_030615475.1 Dehalococcoidales bacterium
AATATAGAGGCCGCCCGGGAAGCCAACCGTAAAATCTACGAGGCCGGCGGGACGGTTCACGACATGGAAACCACCACGAAGACAAAAACAGGCAAGATAGTTCCGGTGCGTGTTTCGGCATCACATCTTTATGATAGTGCCGGTAAATATATCGGCGGTGTCGGCTACTTTGCCAAGTACCGACCCTGGAGTGGTGCCGAGGCTCAGGTTAAGGCTCGCGTCGATGAGCTGGAGGCCAGGCTCGATAAGTGGAAGGCACTGGCGGCCCCCGTTTTCGAGTTGTACCCGGGACTTTCCGTTATGGTCATCGTCGGGCATCTCGATGTTGACCGCTTTGAAGACATCATCACCAATCTGCTCAATCATGTTGAGAAGGTCAAGACGCGCGTGATACTGCTCGACCTGGCCTCAGCTATTGTGGACGATGGTGAGGTCGCCAAACAGTTCGCCAAGACGATACGGACGGTACGATTGCTTGGAGCGGAATGTATTATCGCCGATATGCAGACCACCCTGGCCCGGGCGTTGGAACCGCTCATGGCCGACCTGGGCTCCGTGAAGTCTTTCAGTTGCATGGAGATTGCTCTGGAAGAGGCGCTGAAAGCAATCGGTTATGAAATCCGTCAGAAGGCCTAGAACCGGGAGGACTTGAACCGAAGGACTTGAACCTATTCCAGAGGTAGTGATTAATTGAAGGAAGTGATCAGGTATGCCGTTCAAGGTCAGAGCCACATTGATTGCATTTCTCGGTGATGAGGAGAAATTCCCCTGTCACTTCGGTTATAAAATTGGTGACCAGATTACTTATGACGGCGAGAAGTTCGAAGGCAGAATCTGTCCGAGTATGCTAAATACCATGATGCCTAAAGTTGAGGCCATGCTGAATAGCGGGACTAAACACTTTGACCGTATTATGTACCGATATCATGGCGGCCACAGTGTCAAGGACCCCAGTATGAAGAAGTACGACGGAATCGGGTTCCGTATGTCAGAGACTCCGCAGTCGATAGACGGCGTGATTTTCCCCAAGCTCGGAGAGGGATGGGCTTTTGTCTGCGAGGATGCCAGAACCTCGGCTGTCTTTAGAATCGAGCCGATTGACCTGGCATCCGGCGGGTACTTTCTCGGTGAGTACCGCAGGCAGATGAGTATACTGGAAAAAATCAAGGCGGAGCCCGGCTTAACCGTAGATGACATACTGAGTAAATACGATGACTTCGAACGGAATGTAGTTTATCCCAAACTAAGTCCCCCTCTGGTGGAGCTTATGCTGGACGAAATGGCTACCGTCGGCTATGTTGAGATGAGAGATGGGAAGGCTTATCCCGGGAAGCGCCGGAAATAAAGTACATTATCGTCATTTAACAGCTTGAGTTTACGAAAGCACAGATTGAAAGGCTGTGCTTTTTGTTACCTGCCGCACTCTGCCGATGCTATAATGTGGTAATATGACATATTTAAAGATAGGAGGCAAGACGTGAAGATTTTAGGCCTTTCATTCAGTCCGCGGACACAGGGAAACACGGAAATATTACTGGGTGAGGCGCTCCGTGGAGCGCGAGAGGAAGGAGCCGAAACCGAACTCTATAGGGTTGCCGATAAGGATATCAAGCCCTGTGACGGCTGCGGCTCCTGCCGGAAAACGGGCGAATGTCATATCAAGGACGACATGCAGGACCTCTATAAGAAGCTCTTGGAAGCCGACGGTATCATCTACGGCACGCCGGTATATTTCTATAACATGACGGCCCAGGGTAAAACGGTTATCGACCGGACCATTGCCCTGAGCCAACCCGGGAGAAATCTGGCCAATAAGGTTGGAGGCATAATAGCCGTAGCCGGCAGCCTGGGACTCGTCGACGCCGTGAAGGACCTGTATTTCTACATGGTCACGCGCCGGATGCTCCCGGCCAACTTTATCGCGGCTTATGCCGGTCCTAAAGGCGACGTGAAAAATCTGGAGAAGTGCCTGAAGGCAACCAGAGGACTCGGACAGGAGATGGTGCAGATAGCCGCCAGGAAATTCGAGTATCCGTCCGGGGGGACGCACATCGCCTACGGGACTCATACCCGTTAGCGGCAAAAGAAGCTATGGAAACGGAATTAATCGCACCCTGCGGTATGAACTGCGGCCTATGCTCCGGTTACCTTGCTTTTAAAAACGATATAAGAAGCCAGGGAATCAGGATGCCTTACTGTAAAGGCTGCCGGCCGAGGGATAAAAAGTGCGCCTTCCTTAAGAAGAGGTGCGACCTGTTACTGAGCGGTCGAGTACAGTATTGCTACGAGTGTGCCGAGTTTCCCTGCCGGTATTTACAGCATATCGATAAACGCTATAGAGAACGTTACAGGATGAGCATGGTTGAGAACCTGAAATATATTAAAGAGAATGGTATCGAGGGGTTTTTGAAAAATGAAGAGGAGAAGTGGCGCTGCCCGGAGTGCGGGGCGGCGATATGCTGCCACAACGGCATTTGCTTTAATTGCGGATTGGATAAGCTGAAACAGAAGAAACAAGTGTACAGGTGGGAAAAGAGGTAATAAGAATAGACAATATCCGGGCCGGACTCGTACCTGGTGACGGATATATCAATCGACTCTATTTTTCCCAGGATTTAGCTGTCAGAGCCACGTAGGCTACCGGTGGGGTCTTGGATTCATCCAGTTTTAACGTAAAGTTTCTCGGATAATCTTTAATCAGCGACTGTAATTTCTGGTGGCCGAATTCCCGGGGGTCGAATGCCGGATTGAGCTTACGGAGGGCGGTACCCAGTGACGAAAGGTACACCCACTCCTCTTCTTTGGCGGCCATCTCAAAGCCCTGGAGCAGCAGCGGAAGGGCGCCGGTTGAGTCCGCTTTCTCTTCTTTCTTCTTTCTTCTACTCGTCCGCTTCTTGGGTTCTTTGGTTGAAGCGAGGTTTTCGCAGTATATAAACTGGTTACACGCGTTCACAAAAGCCTCCGGCGTCTTCTTCTCGCCCACGCCGATGACGAAGAGTCCTGCCTCGGTGATTCTCGTTGCCAGCCGTGTGTAATCACTGTCGCTGGAAACGATGCAAAAGCCGTCGACATTCTCGCTGTGCAGCAGGTCCATCGCATCGATTATCAGGGCGCTGTCCGTCGCGTTCTTGCCGATAGTATATCTGAACTGCTGCATCGGTTGAATCGCGTATTTGTGAAGGGAGTCCTTCCAGCTGTTCATACTGGTGGTAGTCCAGTCCCCGTATATCCTTTTGATGGTAATCAGCCCCACTTTGCTGACCTCGGTCAGAATCTGGGGGAGAAGAGATGCTTGTGCGTTATCGCCGTCAATTAAGACGGCGAATTTTAATTGCTCGGATTGTTCGTCCATTTTTACCACCTTTATCCGGTGCTTATAAACGAAGAGAGGGGATATTGGCTCCCGAGGTTGGACTCGAACCAACGACTAAGCGGTTAACAGCCGCCCGCTCTACCGACTGAGCTACTCGGGAAAACTGGTACGGAATCTTAAATATTATCGCCTTTTCCCGCTTTCAAGTCAAGCCTGCCAAGCTATTATCATGTGTAGAAAGCTGTTATAATGAGTATAGAGATATCTATTACGGAGTTAGTAATTGCCATTAAGCGATAGAGACTATATGAGGCGTTCACCTCCACCGGCGAGGGGCCCCAGGAACTATGGTGGTTTCAGCCTGAATCCCGTATGGGTGATAATTATTGTCAATTTAATGTTTTTCGTGGCCATGCTCGTTTCTGGCGAGGGACGATATCCTTGGGGTGACTATCAGGAAGTTATCAGCAATAGGTTTACCTATTACCTGGGATTAATCCCATATTACTTTGTCGAACGACCATGGACTATAATCACCAGTATGTTCATACATGGTGGTTTTGGACATATCCTCGGTAACATGATAATCCTTTATTTTTTCGGCTCTTTCTCACATCGACTGATAGGAAGTGACAGGTTTCTTCTCGTCTACTTTGTTGGCGGTATTGTAGGTAACGCACTGTACCTGCTGCTGGGAGATTCACTGTCCATAGCTGTTGGTGCCTCCGGGGCAGTCTATGCCATAGCCGGCGTTCTGGTGGTGATGATGCCCAGATTAACGGTTCGGTTGTATTTTATTATACCGATGCCTCTCTGGGTTGTGGTCCTCGTGTTTTTCGTTCTCTGGTCTTTTATGCCCGGGGTAGCCTGGCAGGCCCACATGGGCGGGCTGGCAGTAGGGCTCGTCGCCGGCTATTTCTTCAGGAGAAAAA
>JAUWZF010000010.1 GCA_030615475.1 Dehalococcoidales bacterium
TAATCCTGCCGGAAAACCTGCCCCCGCCCCGCCAGTCGTTGAAACCGCCGTATTTCATATATGCGGTGTAGTCGGCATGTCCCGGGCGGAGCCGGAATCGAATGTCCGCGTAATCGGCATCTTTGACATCTTCGTTCATTACCAGCAGGCAAACGGGCGCGCCGGTAGTGAAGCCATTGCTGACACCGGCCAGAATCTCGACTCTATCTTTCTCCCGCCGGGTGGTCGACGCATCGCCCTCACCGGCCCGCCGTCTATCCACCTCTTTCTGTATATCCGCCCCGGTGAGGGGCAGACCGGCGGAGCAGCCATCAACGATGACCCCCACACATTTACCGTGACTTTCGCCGAAGCTGGTTATGGTGAATAACCTGCCGATACTATTTTGCATCCATCTCCACCTCCCCTCCTACACTTTTCAGGGCTTCCCAGAAATCTGGAAATGTTTTAGCGACACATTCGGCGCCATCGACGGTAACACCGCCGAGGGCAGCACCGAGCACGCCGAAAGCCATGGCAATCCGGTGGTCGCCGTAACTATCAATCAGCACGGGCTCCGTCTCTTGAGCCGCCTCTTCCCCGGCTTTCTCCTCACCGGTTTCTTCTTCTTCCTCGTCATCTTCTTTTGGCTCCGCCGTCTTTAAGCCGACGATGGTAAGGCTGTCCTGGCCTTCGGTTACGGTAACGCCCATCCTCTCCAGACCCTCTTTGACGACAACCACCCGGTTCGACTCTTTAATACGAGCCCGTTCTATACCGACGAACACGCTGGTGCCTTCGGCCAGAGCGGCCAGCACCGCCATGGTCGGCAAAAGGTCAATACAGTCGGAAAGGTCGGCACGTATTGCCTGCAGGTTACCCTCACTCACGGTGACGGAATCCCCGGCCACCCTGACCTTAGCGCCCATGCTACGCAGGAAGTCCAGTATCACCCGGTCGCCCTGAAGGCTGGCCGTGCTCAGATTTTCCACCGTTACCTCCCCGGAAACAGCCCCCAGCGCCAGGAAATACGAAGCCGATGACCAGTCGCCTTCAATTTTCAGTCGGGTCGGTTTATACGCCTGGCGACGGATGACGAATCTGTCCCACTCGGTGCGGACTTTAATGCCGAACTTCTTCAGGCACCAGAGGGTCATCAGGACATAAGGCTTCGACGTCATGGGAGTCGTCAGCTTGATGTTCACTTCCTGCTTGGCAAAGGGAGCAATCAGGAGTAAGGCCGATATAAACTGTGAACTTATATTCCCCGGCAGTTCCGTCGGACCGCCCTTCAGGGTACCGCCTTCGATGGTTACCGGAGGCGTCGTTTTGCCCTCTATGGTACCTTTTACCCCCAGCTTCCTCAGCGCCTCGACAAGAGACTTCACCGGTCTTTTGGAGAGAGAGGGACCACCAATAAGCGTGTTCTTGCCCGGAAGAAGAGAACACACGGTCGTCATAAATCTCAGGGTAGTCGCCGATTCGCCGCAGAACAGCTCTTCTTTCGGTACGCGGAGAGACCCCCCGGTGACCCGCCACACATCTTTTTCTTTATCGATACTTACGCCGATTTTACCCAGGACATCGGCGGCGGCATTGGTATCATCGCTGACCAGCGGGTTTACTATCACGCTGTTCCCCCGGCTCAGAGCGGCACACATCAGCGCCCGGATAGTCATGCTCTTGGAAGCAGGGGCTGCCACTTTCCCTGATAATTCGCTTTTCTTAACGGTAACTTTCATTATCTCTCAATTTCTCCATAATTCGCTCGACGACCGAGTCGGCACTTATCCTGGAAGTATCAATCGTAATATCGGCCGACCGCTTATAAAAGGGCTCGCGGAATTTCATAAGCTCTTCAACTTGCCGCGCCCGGTCAGGCACGGAGAGCAATGGCCTTTCATCCGCATCACCCGATGTACGCTCTATGATTACCTGCGGCGATGCCGTCAGGCATACGATAACACACTCCTTCCTGAGTCGGTCAATGTTTATTTTATTAAGAACGATACCGCCACCGCAAGCGATAACGGCATTTTTTTCGTTTATCATGTCCCTAGTAACGGAAATTTCAAGTTCCCGAAAACCAATCTCGCCGTCCTTCCGGAATATCTCGGGGATGGACTTACCGGCTTTCTTTTCAATTATAACATCCAGTTCAATAAACTTTTTACCCAGTTTTTCGGCCAGCAGTTTACCCACCACCGTTTTACCCGTCCCCATGAAACCTATCAGGGCGACGCTAGTCCTCATGTCTCTCCAGCATTTTTATGGCTTCTTTCCGCATCAAATCCTGCGGGGCCGACTGCCCGGTCCACTTCTCAAAGGCCAGAGCTCCCTGCCAGGCGAGCATGTCAATCCCGCCTATCGTCCGGGCACCGGCCGCTTTAGCTTCCCTGAGTAACCTGGTTATAATGGGATTATAGACAATATCGAAAACGATAAGGCTATCTTTGAGCAACCCGGCGGGAACCGGACTCTCATCGCCGGCCGGACTCATACCCACGCTGGTAGCATTAACAAGGATATCCGCCCTTTCCAGCACTTCGGCCAGATAATCGTCACGTAGTTCCAGCACCCGCACTACCTTACCGAAGTCATCTTTAATAAGCTCGGCAATAGCCTCCGCCCAGTCCATCTCCAGCATCCGGTTAAGGATAGTCAGACTGGCGACCTTTTCCGCAAGGATATAGGTAATAGCCCTCGATGCGCCGCCGGCCCCCAGAACCACGACATTCTTGCCCCCCGGCTCAACCCCCCGCTCCAGCAAGGCCCGGAGAAAGCCGTCGGCATCGGTATTATAACCCCTTAGTTCGCCGTCGTTATTCACCACGGTATTGACCGCGCCAATCTTCTCGGCCAGGGGGTCAAGTCCGTCCAGCATGGGAATAATCGACACCTTGTGGGGAATGGTGACATTGAAGCCGCTTACCTTCAGGGCTCGCAGGCCATCGACAGCCGGCGCCAGCTGCTCCGGGTCTACCCGGAACGGAATATAGATATAGTCCAGTCCCAGCTTTCTATAGGCGGCATTGTGCATTGCCGGCGACATGGTATGCTCGACGGGGTCGCCGATAAGCGCACAAATTTTAGTTTTGCCGGATATATTTCTATCTGACATCTTCAAGCATCCCGTAAAGCTTTCTTAAGTCGCTCACCGTTATCTGCCCGGCAGCCGATTCCCTGCCTTCTTCAATCGAAACGTAGGTGAAATAACCGCCCACCAGCGGGGAGAGAACCCGGGATATTTGCCCCTCTGCACCCATGGCAAAGGAGACAATTTTTATCTCAGGAAAGTCGGATATAAGCTGTAGAGTAGCGATATTATCCGCGAAAGTACGGGCGGTGGTGACCACCTTGCAGACATCGGCGCCGGCGGCCAGCTGATTTTTAATGATTTCACGCATCTTCACCGGAGGGGGCGTTTCCTTCAGGTCATGATATGAAAGCAGGCAATCGGCCCTGCCTTTAATATCCCGGACTACCTTTTCAACTCCCGGCGTGCCGAGTTCAATATCGACTATTGATGCCCCAAGCCCGATAGCGCTGAGGAGCACTTCGATTCTTTCCGACTCGCCACCCCGCCAGCCGCCGCCCTCCTCGGCCCTCCGGTTGCAGGCCAGCCAAGGCTTTTCCAGATGCCCGGCTGCTTCCCGCCAGCCGCTGCCGATAAGATCGATGCGCAACTCGAACAGGTCGACCAGCGGCTCGACCCTTTTCACGGCTTCCAGGTCGCTATTGACGATGGCGGCACATATTTTAGGCTTATCCCCAGCCAACTAACACCTCCTCCACCAGAGCCGGGTCAACCTCGTTACTGATAAAGGCACTACCGATTGATTTAAGCAGGACGAACCTTACCCTGTCCTGCAATACCTTCTTATCGTGTTGCATGGCCTGCATTACCGCTTCTTTATCGATGTCCGGCATTTCCGTGGGCAGTCCGGCTCTCTCGATAATTCTTTCCAGCTTGACGCCTTCACTCTCGTCAAGTATGCCCATCCGGCTGGAGATTTTAGCCGCCGCCGTCATACCGATGGCCACCGCCTGGCCATGTTTGAGCTGGAAATTGGAGGCTGCTTCTACGGCGTGACCGATGGTATGGCCGTAGTTCAGGATACCCCTCAGGCCCGTCTCTTTTTCGTCTTTTTCGACTATTTCCACTTTAATCCTGGCCGTCTCCAGGACGATAGTTTCCAGCACCGCGGGGTGATACTCGAGGGCTTTGTTCATGTTAATGTCAAGGAAGTTGAAGAGGTTCCTGTTTCTGATAGCGGCGCTCTTGATAACCTCGGCCAGCCCGTTGGCCAGTTCTATTTCCGGGAGGGTCTTCAGCGTATCGATGTCGGCCACGACCATTTGTGGCTGATAGAATACGCCGACGATGTTCTTCAACTGGCCATGGTCAACGGCCGTCTTGCCGCCGATGCTGCTATCGACCTGTGCCAGCAGGGTGGTCGGCACCTGTATCAGCGGCACCCCCCGCATATAAGTCGCCGCCACGAATCCGGCCAGGTCGCCGATTACCCCACCCCCCAGAGCCAGAACAGGAGACATCCTTTCCGTATAAGCGTCAGTCAGGTCTTCATAAAGCCTGCCGGCAGTTTCCAGAGATTTCTGTTCTTCCCCCGACGGTACCTCCAGAATGGTCACATCGAAGCCGGCATTGGCCAGACCCCGCTCGAGGACTTCGGCGTAAAGACCTTCCACGATAGTATCGGTGATAATGACCGCTTTGCTGGAAAAACCCCTCTCTTTCAGCCAGAGCCCTATCCGCGCCAGCAAACCAGTCCCGACTCTTATCCCATAGCCATAGCTGCCGAGTTCTATTTTTACTTTCTTCATTTATGCCATTTTACCTCTACTTCCCCCAGCATGCAATAACGGCAGAGCGTGAATTATAGATATATTTATCGTTACTTTTTCTATTTATATAGAATGCAGACTAATTTATTTACGGATTCCTTTGTAAAAATGTTGACATATAGTACCTATTTGTGCTAAATTTATTACTTAGTGCTCAGAATTCAGTGATAGTGGATAGACTGAGCTGTAATACCTCGGTCTATCACTAGAATTCTAGAATGGATGGGCTATGGCTCATCCATTGCAATTGTAGGGGGATAGGAAGAAGACAATGCCAACTATAAATCAATTAGTACGTAAAGGGCGTAAAAAGTCTGCCAAGAAGGACAAGACGCCGGCACTGGGGTATACCTATAATGCCCTGAAGAACAGGGTACAGATGGGTAAGAGTTGCCCGCAGAAGCGCGGTGTCTGCATACAGGTAAAGACGACCACCCCCAAGAAGCCCAATTCTGCCCTGCGCAAGATAGCCAGGGTGCGGCTGACCAATCATATGGAAGTCACCGCCTATATACCCGGTGAAGGACACGAATTGCAGGAGCACTCGGTAGTCCTGATTCGCGGCGGCCGCGTCAAAGACCTGCCCGGTGTCCGCTATCACATCGTCCGGGGGGCGCTGGATACCACCGGCGTCGCCGACCGCAAGCAGGGCCGCAGTAAGTACGGGGCCAAGAGGGCTAAAGAAAGGACCGAAATTACCTAGTCCGAGGGGATACCATGCCGAGAAGAGCTAGAGCGGGAAAAAGAGAAGTCAATCCTGATGCTAAATATCGCAGCGCAACCGTATCCCGGTTGATTGCCAAGGTTATGCAGCGCGGGAAGAAGAGAACTGCCGAGAATATCGTCTACGGCGCTCTTGAGAAGCTGGGACAGCAGGTCTCCAAAGACCCGGTGGCGGCACTGGAACAGGCGGTGAGAAACGCCACGCCGCTCCTTCAGGTCAAGCCCAGGCGTGTCGGCGGCGCTACGTACCAGGTACCGGTGGAAGTGCAACCCGACCGCGGACTGTTCCTGGCCCTGACCTGGCTGGTAAATTCCGCAAGGTCCCGAAAAGGCAAGGCAATGATGGAGAAACTGGCCGAAGAACTCTCCGAAGCCTTCCAGGGACAGGGAACAACGATTAAGAAACGTGAAGATACGCATAGAATGGCCGAGGCCAACCGGGCCTTTGCCCACTATAGATGGTAAGGGGTTTTTTGATTAATAGCAGTGTTAAAGAAAATAAATTAGTAACGGCGGGAGAGAAGAAAGTGGCCAGGGTTTTCCCACTGGAGGACATCCGTAATATAGGCATTATTGCCCACATCGATGCCGGTAAGACCACCGTCACCGAGAGGATACTCTATTATACCGGGCGGACCTATAAAATCGGCGAGGTGCACGAAGGCACCGCGGTCATGGACTGGATGGAGCAGGAAAGGGAACGCGGCATCACCATCACGGCGGCGGCGACCACCTGTTACTGGCGCGAGCACCGCATCAATATCATCGACACGCCGGGGCACGTGGACTTTACCGCCGAGGTTGAACGCAGCCTCAGGGTGCTTGACGGCGGGGTGGTGGTTTTTGACGCCGTGGCCGGTGTCGAAGCGCAGTCGGAGACGGTCTGGCGACAGGCCAACAGATATAAGGTGCCCAGAATCTGCTTTATCAACAAGATGGACCGCATCGGCGCCAATTTCAACCGGACGCTTTCCATGATTGAGACGCAGCTCGGGGCGACGCCTCTACCGATACATCTTCCCCTGAGTGCCGAGGACTCTTTCCGGTACGTTATTGACCTTGTCGATAACAAGGCCTGGCGCTTTACGAACGACCCCGATTCCGGGCCGGAAGAGATACCCGTTCCGGACTCGGAAAAAGGCAGGATTGCCGAACACCGTCAGGCGCTGATAGCCAAACTGGCCGAACATGACGATACAATAATGATAGCCTACATTGAGGGCGACGAAGTTGAGCCCGCTGAATTAAAGCAAGCTCTGAGACGGGTAACCCTGAATAATAAAGGAGTGCCCGTTATTTGCGGCAGCGCCCTGAAGAACATGGGCATTCAGCCTCTCCTCGATGCCATCATCGACTACCTCCCCTCCCCCCTGGAAGTACCGCCGGTCGACGGCGTGGAAACCAGGACCGGTAAGAAGACCACCCGCGAGGCCAGCGACGACGCCCCGTTTTCCGCACTGGCGTTTAAAGTCGTCACCGACCCGTTTGTAGGCCGTCTGGTCTATTTCAGGGTCTATTCGGGTAAGGTTAAAGTGGGGGCGCAGGTCTTCAACCCCACCGGGGGACGGTCGGAACGCATCGGCCGTCTTTTGTTGATGCACGCCAACCACCGTGAGGACGTCGACGTGGCCGATGCCGGGGCGATTGTCGCCACGCTGGGACTGAAAAACACCTTCACCGGCGATACCCTCTGCGATTCCTCCAAAGCGATACTCCTGGAGTCGATTAAATTCCCCGAGCCGGTGATATCCGTCGCCATTGAGCCCAAGACCAGGGCCGACCAGGACAAGATGGGTGATTCCCTGCAGAAGCTGACCGAAGAGGACCCCACTTTCAAGGTGGCCTACAACGAGGAAACCGGGCAGACCATTGTCTCGGGCATGGGCGAACTTCACCTGGAAGTAATCGTCAGCCGCCTCATCAGCGAATTCAGGGTGGGCGTAAAAGTAGGCCGACCGCGCGTCGCCTATAAAGAGTCGATTACCGTACCGGTAAAGATAGAGGGCAAGTTCGTCCGGCAGAGCGGCGGCCGCGGCCAGTACGGTCATGTCAACATCGAGCTTGAGCCCCTGGAACGCGGTAAGGGCTTTGAGTTCGTCGATGCCGTAAAAGGCGGCACCATACCCAGGCAGTACATTCCGCCGGTCCGGAGCGGCATTAAAGAAGCCATGGAGACCGGCGTTCTGGCCGGCTATCCGGTGGTCGATGTCAAGGCCACTCTTTACGACGGCAGCTATCACGAGGTTGACTCCTCGGAACTGGCCTTTAAAATGGCCGGCTCGATAGCGCTGAGAGACGGCGTCAAGAAAGGCAAACCTATCCTTCTTGAACCCATTATGAATCTGGAAGTCGTAGCGCCGGAGCAATTCCTCGGCGATATCATCGGCGACCTCAACTCCAAGAGGGGTCACATCGGCAAGGTCGATACGCAGGGTGAAATGTATATTATCCACTGCATGATACCCATGGCCGAATCTTTCGGCTATGCCACCAGGCTGCGGTCACTGACCCAGGGCCGGGCGACGCACTCCCTGGAATTCGGTAGCTACGAGCAAGTACCGTCAGAACTAAAAGACGAGATTGTCGAAAAAGCGGTAGGCAGGAAATATGGCTAAACAGAAAATCCGTATCAAACTAAAGGGATTCGACCACCGGGTGGTAGACCAGTCAGCACGGCAGATTCTGGAGGCGGTGGAAAGCACCGGGGCCGTAGCCGTCGGGCCGGTACCGTTGCCGACTCGCATCCAGAAATTCAGCGTTATCCGCTCTCCTTTTATCGATAAGGACTCGCAGGAGCAGTTTGAAATTCGCACCCACAAACGCCTCATCGATATTATCGAGACGACTTCCAAGACGATTGATGCCCTGACCAAGCTGAACCTGCCCTCGGGAGTGGAAATAGATATCAAGCTGTAAGAACCCTTAAACTGGTGAAATTATGACTGAAGGAATTATAGGCAAGAAGCTGGGCATGACCCAGGTATTCGGTGAAGGCGGCAGAGCCGAGGCGGTAACCGCCATCGAGGCCGGCCCCTGCACGGTGATGCAGGTAAAAACCGCGGATAAAGAAGGTTACAGTGCCGCTAAGCTCGGCTTCGGTGAAGTAAAAAAGGCGAAGTCCGGCAAGCGCGGTAAAGCCAAGGAGAAAGAAACGACGAAATTCAAGTATTTGCGTGAATTTAAACTTGACGAGAGCCAGCCGGTTGAGGCCGGCCAGACGATTGATGTCAGCCTGTTTAAAGCGGGAGACATGGTGGATATTACCGGCACGTCCAAGGGCAAGGGTTTTGCCGGCGTGGTAAAACGCTATCACTTTAGAGGCGGCCCCAAGACGCATGGCCAGTCCGACCGTCACCGCGCCCCCGGCTCAATTGGCTCCGCCACCACGCCCGGTCGTGTCCTAAAAGGAAAGCACATGCCCGGGCACATGGGGAACCAGCGGGTAACCGCCAGCAACCTCGAAGTGCTGGAGGCAGACCCGGCCCGCAACCTGTTACTGGTTAAGGGAGCCGTGCCCGGGGCGGTAAACGGCTTGTTACTGATACGAAAGTCCAGGAGGGGGAAGAAGTAAGGTGCAGGTCCCGGTTTATAACCTTTCCGGAGAGGAAGTCCGGCAGATTGAAGTGAGCGACGCGGTCTTTGCCGTGCCGTTTAACGAAGCCGTGGTGCACCAGGTAATGGTGGGACTGCAGGCTAACGCCCGGCAGGGAACATCGTCAACCAAGACCAGGGCTAACGTTCACGGCAGTACCCGCAAGCTGTACCGCCAGAAGGGTACCGGTTACGCCCGCGCCGGCAGCAGAAAATCGCCGCTGCGCCGCGGCGGCGGTGTTACCTTCGGGCCGCACCCGAGGGACTTCCGCCAGGATATACCCCGTAAAATGCGCCGCCTGGCCCTGAAATGCGTCCTTTCCGCCAAGGTCGGCGACGGCGAGTTAAAAGTCCTGGACGGATTTGATTTTACCGAGCCCAAGACCAGGAAAATGGCCGAAGCTCTGGCGGCCCTTGGAATAGAATCTTCGGCTCTCATCGTTACCCAAGAACCGGAGGAAAATGTTATAAAGTCGGCCCGCAATTTACCGGAAATCAAGACAATACCGGCCAATGTGCTTAATACATTAGACATTCTTTCCTATAAGACGCTGCTGATGACCGAGGCTGCGGTACGCATCGCGGAAAAATTATGGGGTAACGGATTAACACAAGGGGGAGATAATGCATCTGTACGAGGTGCTGCGCCGTCCGCTGATAACCGAAAAAAACGCCGGACTCCAGGCGCAAAGTAAATATGTCTTTGAGATAGCCGCCGGGGCTAACAAGCCGATGGTAAAAGAGGCTGTGGAAAAGGCATTTAAGGTAAAGGTAACCGGAGTTAACATGATCACCATGCCGGGAAAGACACGCCGGGTGGGGCGGCGGCAGGTGCAGACACGCCCCTGGAAAAAAGCGATTGTCACCCTCCAGCCGGGGGAGAATATAGAATTCTTTGAAGGCGTTTAGAATGAAAGGGGAAGCTGAGTGGCACTAAAGATATATCGTCCGACCTCCCCGGGCCGACGGGGCATGAGCGGCTATACCTTCGACGAGATAACCAAGAGCAAGCCGGAGAAATCGCTGCTTCTGCCCTTAAAGAAGCGGGCGGGCCGCAACAACCGCGGTAAGATAACCGTCCGTCATCGGGGCGGCGGGGAGAAACGTCGACTACGCATTATTGATTTTAAACGGGATAAAATAGATATTCCCGGCCGCGTGGCCGCTATTGAATACGACCCCAATCGCTCGGCGCGTATCGCCCTTATCTTCTATGTCGACGGCGAAAAACGCTATATACTGGCCCCGGTAGGATTAAACGTGGATGACATGATAATGTCCGGCAACAATGCCGAAATAAAACCGGGGAACACCCTGCCGATGAAGCAGATGCCATCGGGCACGGAGATACATAATATCGAGATGGCGCCGGGCAAAGGCGGACAGATGGTACGCAGCGCCGGGGCATCGGCGCAACTGATGGCCAAGGAGGGCAATTACGTCCTGGTTCGCCTGCCGTCCGGCGAGCTACGCCGCGTCCGCAGCGAATGCATGGCGACCATCGGCCAGATAGGGAATATCGAACACCAGAATATCAGCCTGGGTAAGGCAGGTCGCAAGCGACATCTGGGGTGGCGGCCTACGGTAAGAGGCTCCGCCATGTCCCCGCGCGACCATCCTCACGGCGGCGGCGAGGGCCGTTCACCGATTGGTATGCCCGGGCCGAAGACACCCTGGGGCAAACCGGCCCTGGGCTATAAAACGCGCAAGCCGAAGGCTTCCGACCGGATGATTGTTAAACGCAGAGGGAAATAGGCGGATAGAGAGGTAATATGTCAAGGTCAACGAAAAAAGGACCGGCAATTGATGTAAAGCTGGGAAAGAAAGTAGATGCCGCGATACGATCGGGCAAGAAAACGGTGATAAAAACCTGGGCCCGGTCATCAACTATTCTGCCGCAGATGGTAGGCCTTACCATCGGCGTCCACGATGGCCGGAGACACGTGCCCATCTATGTCAACGAGAATATGGTCGGTCATAAACTGGGTGAGTTCGCCAACACGCGTACCTTCAGAGGGCACGTCGCCAGGTCGGATAAGGTTACCCAGGTGAGAAGGAGATAATAATTAAAGAGTTACCTGAGATAGGTGTGAGATAAGGTGGAAGTTAGAGCCACAGCTAAAAACACAGGAATACCAGCCAGCAAGGTACGTCCGCTGGTGGATATGGTGCGGGGTAAAAGAGTTGACGAAGCGCTGACATTGCTCCGGTTTACGCCGACACCTAAAGCGAAGGTTGTCGCCAAGGTGGTGCAGTCGGCGGCGGCGAATGCCGAGAATAATTTCCAGATAGACCCCGCCGACTTGAAAGTTGTCAGCATCTATGTGGATGAAGCGCGCAGTATGCGCCGGTTCCGGCCGCGGTCGAGGGGTCGGGTAAGCCCTATCCGGAAGCGTTCCAGCCACATTACGGTCATTGTTGCTGAGCAGGAGGGTTAATTGGGTCATAAAGTTCACCCGTTAGGTTTCAGACTGGGGTTCATTAAAGACTGGCAGTCAAAGTGGTATAGTGACACGCACTATGCCGAGTTCGTCCTGGAAGACAACAAGCTCCGGGAGGAAATTAAGTCCAAATATCCCGAAGCCGCTATCTCCCTGATAGAGATTGACCGCCAGGCCAAGGATGTGACCATTAGTCTATATACTGCCCGACCCGGCATCGTCATCGGAAGAGGCGGACAGCGGGTCGATGAAATGAGGCAGCACCTCGAAAAACTAGTCGGGAAGAGAATCCGGTTAAATATCCAGGAGGTACGCCAGCCGGAACTGGATGCTTACCTGGTGGCCAAGTCGGTAGCCGAGCAGATTGAACGCCGCGTAGCCTACCGGCGGGCCGTGAAACAGGCTATCTTCCGCACCATCCAGGCAGGAGCCAAAGGAATAAAGGTCAGCTGTGCCGGCAGGCTGGGGAACTCCGAGATTGCCCGCCGCCAGACTTCACACCAGGGGCAGGTTCCCCTCCATACGTTGCGGGCCGATATTGATTACGGTTTCACCGAGGCGCGTACCACCCTGGGGCGCATCGGCGTGAAGGTCTGGATATACAAGGGGCAGATACTGCCCGAACTCAAGGTAGTGGAGGTCGAAGAAGAACCGGCCGAGATGGCGGCTGAGGAGGCTCCCGCTGCCGAGCCGGAAGAAAAATTGACCGAAGTGGCCGCCGAAGCAGCCCCCGCTGAAAAGCCGGAAGAAAAACCGGCCGAGGCGGTAGTTGAGGAAGCCCCCGCTGAAAAACCGAAAGAAAAACCGGCCAAGGCGGTAGTTAAGGAAGCCTCCGCTGAAAAACCGAAAGAAAAACCGGCCAAG
>JAUWZF010000133.1 GCA_030615475.1 Dehalococcoidales bacterium
AGCGAGCCATCGGGGCGGAACCGCTTTCTCAGTAGGAGCAGGACACCGAAGACTATCAGGTTATAGATAATCTCGTAAATTTGAGTGGGATGCACGGGTACGCCGATGGGGCCGAGGCTCTCAGGGTGAGTGTAAATTACCGCACAGAAGAAATTCGTCTCGATGCCATAGCAGCAGCCGTTCAAAGTACAGCCCACCCGGCCGATGGCCTGGGCCAGGATGATGCCGGGGGCCAGCATGTCGGCAAAATAACCGAAGGAGATTTTGCCGAACCGACTGTAAATCCAGACACCCAGGGCAGCCCCCAGGACAGCGCCGTAGATGGTCAGCCCCGAACCGCCAATTATCTGTCCGGGATTTTCGACGAAATAGTCCCAGAAGTCGATTACGTGGAGCAGTCGTGAAAATATCACGCCGGAGGGTATGCCGACAATAGCCGCGCTGATAACCTTATCGTAAGAAATCCTGGCACCTTTCTTCACCGACCACAGCGCCCACACGACCAGGGTCAGTACCGCCAGGGCAACCATGATGCCGTACCAGGCAACAGTAATAGGCCCGATGGTAAAGGCAATGGGACTCATATCCAGATAAAACATCTCACCTCCGGAACGTCAGGAGCATAATGCCTCGACGAAAGCTCTGGCATCAAAGGTTACCATATCCTCCAGTCCCTCGCCAACGCCGATTAACTGGATGGGGACTTTCAACTCGTCGCAGATGGCCAGCACGATGCCCCCCTTGGCCGTGCCGTCGAGCTTGGCCAGGAAGATGCCGGTGACGCCGACAGCCTCCGTGAAATACCTGGCCTGGGTCAGTCCGTTCTGGCCGGTGGTGGCGTCCAGCACCAGGATAACCTCGTGCGGGGCGGTGGCATCAGCCTTGGTGGCCACGCGCCTGACCTTCTTAAGCTCCTCCATAAGATTGTACTTGGTGTGAAGTCGGCCAGCGGTGTCGATAATCACCGTATCAACCTGCCGGCTCCTCGCTGCCTGCAGGGCGTCATAGACGACCGCCCCGGGGTCGGCCCCCGGCTGGTGGGCGATGACATCCACACCCACCCTTTCCCCCTGTTTCTTAAGCTGGTCGATGGCCGCCGCCCGGAAGGTATCCGCCGCGGCCAGAAGAACGCTCTTGCCCTCTTTCTTTAATTTATGGGCCAGCTTGGCGACGGAGGTGGTCTTGCCGCTGCCGTTGACGCCGATGACCAGATAGACTTCGGGTGACGAGATATTATTACTCTCTTCAAGAGGGGGAATACTGAGAATCCTGACCATTTCTTCTTTCAAAGCGGCGCTCACCTGAGAGCCGTCGTACTTTTCCCCGGCGGCGCGCTGTTTTACTTCCCCGATAAGCTTTTCCGTGGTGCCGACGCCGACATCCGCCGAGATAAGTAATTCGTAAAGTTCATCCCAAACTTCCTGGTCAATTGTTTTGCGGTCGAACAGGCCCATGGCCTTGCCGAACCAGGTATCATGCGTGCGCTTTAAAGCTTTCTGGAAGATATTTATCAGCTTTGCCTCCCTGATTATGGAAAAGGGGGTTCGCCCCTCCTGGTCTCCTGCTTATAGTATAGGGCAGTTGGCTGAAAACTGGAACGCCCTTCATAAGTCCGGGGGGGGGGGGATAAAGCTACGAGATAAAGCGTGGATGGTACGAGGGCGGATAGGGTGGGAAAAGATAACATAGAAAAGGAGGGGGGCTTGCCCTCTCATCCATTAACTCTTCGCCAACTCCCTCAGTATCACCCCCGCCGCGGCTTTGTCCAAAGGCTTGTTGTTGTTGCCGCACTTGGGCGACTGCACGCAGGAGGGGCAGCCGTCCTCGCAGGGGCACTCGGCGATGACATTGAGCGTAGCCTCCCAGAGCTCCGTTATCATCTCGTAGCCCTTCTCGGCAATGCCGATGCCGCCGGGATAGGCGTCATAAATAAATATTTGGGCACGGCCGGTATCGGGGTGGAGGGGGGTGGAAACGCCGCCGATATCATTGCGGTCGCACAGAGCGAACAGCGGCAGGATACCGATGGCGGCATGTTCCGCGGCGTGGAGTCCCCCGGCAAAGTCCATACCTGATTCGGCGATGCGGGAGATGGCTTTGGACGGCACGTCGAACCATAACGCTACGGTGGGGAAGGTTATCGTCGGGAGGTCGAGGGGCTCCTCACCTATCATCTCCTCGGAGAACTGGCGGTATTTCTTAAAGCCCACCACGTCAATCGTCACCTGGACGTCACCCACGTTCACGTTCACTTCTCCCAGGATCTTACTCTCCCTCACCTTCTCGATACGCAGGTCGTGGATTTCCTTGGTCTCGGTATAGTAATTGACGCGGGTCGGCTCGGCATAGGCAAGGTGGTTGGTCAAATCCAGCCGGGTTATCAGGTAAGAATCACCCTGGTGCAGGTAAACGGCGCCGGGGTGCACCTGGAAAAAGGCGACGCTGCTCTCCACCGTTTCCATCAGCGAGCCGGTGGACACGTCCACGACGGCGTAGTTCTCCCCGGAGGACGAGCGGATATTGATGGACTGCGCCGGGTAGGAGATGCTCGGCGCCAGGTACCACTTCCCGCGCCGCTCCCGCAGCTGGCCTTCCTGAGCCAGAACACCCCTTTCCTGAACGAAGTCTCCGCCGAAGACTTCTTCGTCGATGGCATCGAGGGGTCGCTCCCAGGCGGCGCAGAGCAGGTGAGCCCTCAGGATATAGGGGTTATCCGGGTTGACCAGGACATGCTCGAAGCCCTTCTGGAAAAAATCAGAGGGGTGGCGCATGAAATACTGGTCGAGGGGATTGTCCCAGGCCACCAGGAAGCTCAGGGACTCGCCCTGACTCCGCCCGCTCCGGCCCGCCTGCTGCCAGGTGCTTGAAATGCTCCCCGGATAGCCATCCAGCACCGTGGCCTCCAGTCCGCCGCTATCGATGCCCAGCTCCAGGGCATTGGTGGCCACCACTCCCAGCAACTGCCCGCCGAAAAGCTCCCGCTCGATGCGGCGGCGGTCTTCCGGCATATAGCCGCCGCGATAAGGCATAATCAACCGCGACAGCTCATAACTCTCTTCCTGCAGGCGCTGCTTCGTGTAGATGTAGATTAGCTCGGTGAGACGGCGCGTGCGGGTAAAAGTCAGGGTGCGGGTGCCCTGGCTGACCAGGTCCGTGAACAGGTTGGTGGCTTCCCGGTGGGCGCTGCGCCGGGCCGTTTTCTTCTCATCCTTCAGGGGTGGATTCCAGAACACGAAGTCCTTCCAGCCTCGGGGAGAACCGTCATTATCGACCACCTCGCAGGGCAGGCCAGTCAGACTTTCGGCGTGCTCGCCGGGGTTGGCGATGGTCGCCGTGCACAGGATAAACTGCGGCTCTGAGCCGTAGAGTCGGCATAAACGGCGCAGTCGGCGCAGGACGCCGGCGACATGGGAGCCGAAAACACCGCGGTAGATATGGGCTTCATCGACTATGACGTAGCGAAGGCGACGCAGCAGGCTTGCCCACGACTGGTGATTGGGCAGAATGCCGACATGCAGCATATCGGGATTGGTCAATATTACCCGTCCGTATCTCCTGACGTCCGCCCGCTCCGACCGCGGCGTATCCCCGTCAAAGGTCGCCAGGGCCTCCGCGGGCACTATCGAGGGCGAAAACAGCTCGTGCAGCTTACGCAGCTGGTCCTGGGCCAGGGCCTTGGTCGGGAATAAATAAATAGCGCGGGTACCGGGGTCAGTCAGAATCGACTGCATCACGGCGATGTTATAGCACAGGGTCTTGCCGCTGGCGCTGGAAGTGGCGATGATGACGTTCTTCCCCCGGCGGGTGTGATTTACCGCTTCGGCCTGGTGCGCATAGAGCGGCGACAGCCCGTGCTCATTAAGGCAGTCCTGAAGCTCGGCACGTAGTGGCTCGTTAAGCTCGCCGTAGCTGGCCCGGCGGGGAGGAATGTGCTCGATGTGGGCAATCTGGTTATCATACGTATTCTGGGACCGGAGATGATTAAGGAAGGCCTGGATTTCCATGACTATTCCGCACCTAAACGTCTATAATTTCGATTTCATAGTCGAGTATCTCCACCTCAAAGCGACCGTTCACGATGAAGTCGACCACCCGGGAAAGGACCCGATTGGTATGTCGCTTGTTATTGCTGATGCAGCAGATACCTACGGTCGCCAACTGCCAGGCATCGTTATCGCCAACCTCGGCGACGGCCACATCGAACTTGTTGCGAACCCGGCTCGTGATAGACTTAAGAACCTGCCGTTTACCTTTAAGGGACATATTTTCCGGCAGGCGGAGGCTGACCTTGGCTACACCGACATTCATTCGACAATTGAAACCTTCGGGGTTACGCTGGAAAAACGCTATTACCTCTAATCTACCATCCGCTCCCACGAGTGTCAAACAGGGGCCAAAAGAGACTTGACATTTTCCTTATTTTTGCCGATA
>JAUWZF010000230.1 GCA_030615475.1 Dehalococcoidales bacterium
GGCCGACTTACCGGGCTTTCCGGGGGCTCTTTATATGTGGGGAGGGGGTCGAGGCCGTGTTCCGCCAGTATAGAAGAGGCGATTTCTACCTTGCCGGATGGTGTCTTAAAGCCAGTTTTTTCATAGGGTTTTTCCGGTCGGTTCTGCACGGGCAATTTAATGCCTTCGTGGTGCTGCTGAAGGTAGCCAAATGTCGTTTTCAGCGGTTCGAGGATATAATCCGCGCACTTCTCAAAGCTACCGTCCCAGAACAGGTCGCCGAAGCCAAGTCGTTTGGCCAGTCCGGAGTAGATATCCCACTCCGTTTGACTTTCACCGACTGGCTGGATGGCGGGCTCGATGAGTTTCACAACGCCTTCGTATTCGGTCAGGAGTATATGACGCTCCAGCCAAGAAGCTATGGGCAGCACGATATCGGCAAGCTGCGTGCCGGGGGTCTGGAAGTATTCGGTCACGGCGATGAAATCGAGCTTTTTGAAGGTCTCGGCCATGCGGTGAGAGTTGGGGAAAAACTGAATATTGAGTCCCGCCGAGAAAAGGGCCTTGAGGGGGTAAGGGTCGCCGTTCTCAATCTGGTCGACGATGGCGTTGGACTGCATTTCGTGGTAGCGGGACGTCCATATCGGGAACTGTTTTGAGCCTACTCCCGGCGGCATGTCAGTCACCCGCTCGTGCAGGGTGATATCATTTACTGGCTGACCGTGGGGCGTCCACCTGTTGCCGCCGGCCACTTCGAAGTTGCCGGTTATCGCCGAAAGCAGAATCACGGCGCGGTGGTTCTGCACGCCGTTGGCGTGATGGGTGGTGCTGTTGGCGCTCAGGTGGAGCTTGGCCGGTCTGGTGGTGGCGAAGAGACGGGCCGCTTCCCTGATTTTTACGGCGGGTACCCAGGTTATTTGCGCTACTCGCTCCGGGGTATATTCCTGCGTCAGCTTGTTCAGTCCGTCGAAACCGACCGTCCACTTTTCGACGAACTCTTTGTCGTAAAGGTTCTCGTTGATGATGACATTTATGAAGCCCAGTGCCAGGGCGCCATCGGTGCCGGGACGCAGCTGCAGGTGTATATCGGCCTTGGAAGCGATAGTAGTGACGCGGGGGTCGACGACGATGATTTTAACGCCCTTTTCTTTAGCTTCCAGGTTTTCCTGCCATACTCCGGCAGAAGATACGACGGCGGCGCCCCAGATGAGCTTGCATTTCGTCTCCGGCTCCATGGAGGCGCCCGATATCGTAAAGTATGAATAATCGGGGCCGTAGGTCAGGTTGGAGGCTATCCAGGTGCCGGAGAAGCAGTTGCTGCTCTCGGTGCAGTAGTTGGGTGAGCCGAAGGCATGGGTCAGGCGGTGGAAGTAAGGGCGGGGCTCCTTGGTATAGGCGACCCAGAAGACCACCGATTCCGGGCCGAAGTTGTCTTTCACCGATTGAAGGTTTCCGGCCACGGTATCCAGCGCCTCGTCCCACGAGATGCGCTGCCATGAACCATCCCCACGTTTACCGGTGCGTTTTACGGGGTAGCGGAGGCGGTCAGGATGATAGACAAAGTCCAGCTGAGCCTTCCAGCGGGGGCAGTGGGCTACCTTGGGGTTGGCAATATCAATCTTAATAACCTTACCGTTCCGGACGTGGATTCTGGTGGGGCAGGTCACAGTGCACATGTAGCAGATACCGTCTTTGACTTCTACTGACTTCGACATTACAGTATGTTCTCCTCTCCGAACTGCATTGGACAGCAAAGGCTTGATACTCTTACTATATCAGATTCCGTGGTGATGAGAAAAGCTGAATAAGGGCGGTTTATCTGTGATATAATAATAAGGCGAGTATTTTAAGCGGAGATTTGAAGGCTGGAAGCAATAGAAGTAGCCCGCAAGGCTGTCGAAGTGGCCAGCGACAAGCAGGCCAGCAATATCGTTTTGCTGGATGTCCGCGACCTGTGCAGCTTTACGGACTATTTTGTTATCTGCGCCGGTGACAGCGACAGGCAGGTCCGCACTATTTATGACGAAATCGGGCAGAGCCTGAAGAAGGCAGGCATCAAGCCGCATCACCATGAAGGCACGCTCGACTCCGGGTGGCTTTTGCTCGATTACGGTGATGTTATCGTACACGTTTTCGGTGCCAGTGAGCGCGACTACTATAATCTCGACGGGCTCTGGCATGAAGCCACGCCGGTACTGCGGATTCAGTAAGCCGCGGGCTGCCCCGTTTAGTCGAAAATTTCGTTCTTTGTGAAGAAAAGGCTTATCTCTTTTTCCGCATTTTCCGGGGAGTCCGAGGCATGTGTCGAGTTCCGCTGGACGTCCAGGCCGAAGTCTTTCCTTACCGTTCCCGCCGCGGCCCTGGCGGGGTCGGTGGCTCCCATTATCGTCCTGATGCGTTCCACGGCTCCCCGGCCTTCAAAGACGGCGTCCACTTTCGGGGTGGAGATAATGTAGTCCACCAGGTCTTTGAAGAAGGGTTTATCTTTATGGACGGCATAGTGCCGCTCGGCTAAAGCTCTATCCATGTGGAGCATCCTGAGAGCCACCAGATTGAGGCCTTCCCCCTGAAGGCGCCCGATGATAACGCCGGCCAGCCCTCTCTCCATGGCGTCGGGCTTGATAAGTACCAGAGACCTTTCCATTTCATACTCCTGACATTGTTAATTTTTTAAGTCTATTCAACAGCCTACCGCGGCTTACTGGAAGAGCACGTTTAAATCGTCGATGTCGACCGCCTCCAGCGTACTGACGATAAGATCGGCCTTCCTGAGACTACTTATGGGGTGGCTGTTGGTAACCGCGATACATTTCATGCCGGCCTCTTTGGCAGCGGCCACGCCAGCAATTGCGTCTTCGAGGACCACACAGTTGCCGGGTTCAACCCCGAGT
>JAUWZF010000013.1 GCA_030615475.1 Dehalococcoidales bacterium
CTCCAGGCTGTTGACCTTTATCTCACCACCGATACATTTGGCGCCCTGCCCCCATTTAAGCTCAATCGTTTCCAGGCCGTGCTTTTTATGAACATATTCGGCAACACCCAGTCTGGTATCCTCCACATTCATCTGGACCAGGATTTCACCATATCCCTGATAGTAGCGGCGGTAGACCTCAATGCGGCGGTCTATATCCGGCGCCGAAATCACATTACCCTTGGCATCACACTCAAGTTGCGGGTCGATACCACAAACGTTTTCGCCACAGACCAGGGTAACGCCACTGATAGCAGCACCAATGGCGAAGTGGTCCCAGTTTTTACGGGCTATCTCGGTAGAACCCAAAGCACCGGTAAAGATAGGCATTTTCATTTTGACCTTGATGTCCCAGCCATATTCCGTCTCTGTATCTACCGCTGGGAAGATAGCCGTATCGGGGTCACCGATTATCCCCTCGGGTAGCCCTCTAGCCCCCAGGGCATACCCCTGGATGTTGAGATGCGAGTAATCAACCGGGTAATCCTTGTCGCCTCCGGCCGTGATTTCACCGAAGGGACCGGGATAAATCAGCTCCCGACCGCGGAAGGTCGCCTTGAAGACCTCACAGTTGCCGGTGCAGCCGTCAATACAGCGAGTGCAGAGGCCACTCATCGGCACGACACTGCGAGAGCGATTGGCAGTTCGGGTGGCATCATTAGCATTGGGTCTTTGCAGATTCATTTGCTCTTTCTCCTTTCTCCTATTATGATGTCTTCAACTATCTCATAATCGCTTTTCATAGCCTGATTGCCTTTCTTAACTTCTTTCATCTATAACTCATCAACTTTCACCAGCGTTTGATAATCAACGAGAGCACTCATGGCATGGTTTTCACTGTCAATACCGGCCTCCTGAGCCGCCGCCACCGGGTTCAAGCCGCCAATCAGAATAACCCCGATTCTGTTGAGGTCTACCGGTATTTCGCAAATCGGCTCGCTGACATTGCCCATCAGAAAGATTCCATCCAGCCCGGCATCTTTGAGATTGGCTATCACCTCTTCAGCCAGCGGGCGGCAGACAGCCGGTATTTCTCTGTAGTTTGCCAGTATTTCGCCGTTGCCGTTATCGGCTACTCCGGCAACTGAGGTCATTCTGGCCCTTATGAATATTTCTGAAGGGTCCAGGGAACTACCGGAGTAATGAATGAGTTCGGTAAAACGAAGGGGTTTGTGATTTTGTATTTGCAGTATGCCGCCGAATCTTGAGTCTACGGGTACACCGGCTTTGAGCAGGGTGCCGTTGACTAAAATGCTGCACACCGTCGCCAGGGCTACCTTACCCTGTGGGACAATCAACTCACCGATGTTTTCTCCTTCACCGGCTACCGCTACCAGGTCACTGACACAGAGTCCCGCCCGGAAAACCGGTTTCATTATCTTTAATGCCTTTCTGAAATTTTCCTCCCGGAAGAAGGAAACATTGACCGGTATGGAACCCGTACGTTTATCCCAGTCAAAATTAGTATGAAAGGCAAGCGTCTCAATCTTTGAGAAAGCAAACCCGACTTTATCATTAACGAGGGCCTTCTTAAGCTCTGTAAAGCCAAGCTCTGTAATTACTCTGCCTTCTCTTCTACCCTCAAGCCGGGTTAGTCCGCGTTCATCCATCAACCTGAGATGATATCTTACGGCTCTTTCACTTAGCTCAATACCGAGACCTTTTATGTGTCTGGCAATGACCCTGGCCCCCATTGCCTGCGGAGAATTACTTAATACCTTAAGTATGGAGAATTCTTTTCGCTCAATGCCCTGTGTTTCAAAACTCATACGACAACAAAATACGGCAATAGCTTACCGTATCCCTACTATACTGCATCGGAGGAATTGCTGTCAATATATTACTGTGTTACATTATAGTAACGGAGGAAGGAGCTTTAATGGCTGGGGGATACATGGGGAAACTCCTGTTCGTGAATCTCTCTACAGGAGAGATGAAAGAGGAGACGCTTGATGAGACTCTCTGCATGAATTTCATCGGTGGTTATGGCATCGGTGCCAGGATTCTTTATAGTCGGCAGAGAGGTGGCGTAGACCCCCTGGGACCGGAAAATACTCTCGGCCTGATTACCGGCCCGCTCACCGGTACTCCGGCCACTCTTGGTTGCCGTTATGTAGCCGTGGCGAAATCACCCCTTACCGGCGGCTGGGGCGATGCCAATTCCGGAGGTCAATTCGGACCTTACCTTAAATTTGCCGGCTACGACGGGGTATTCTTTACCGGCGTTTCTGAAAAGCCGGTTTACCTTTATGTCAACAATGGTAAAACCGAACTGAGAGAGGCCACTCATATCTGGGGAAAGAGCACCTTTGAAACCGATGATACGCTGCAGGCCGAATACGGTAAGGCTGCCAGGGTCGTCAGCATCGGTCCGGCCGGTGAGAAACTCTCCCTCGTATCCTGCCTTATGAACCATGGAGGCGACGCTGCCGGGCGTTCAGGACTGGGGGCGGTCATGGGTTCCAAAAAACTGAAGGCGGTGGTGGTAAAGGGAGACATGAAGGTCCCTGTAGCCGATATCGAAGGGGCCAACCGGTTGAGACAGGAGCATATCGCCGAGATAAAAGGGCCCGGCCTAGAAATTTTTCACAAGTACGGCACTGCCGTACACGCCGAAGAATCGGTCCACAGCGGCGACACGCCGGTGAAGAACTGGGGCGGCGTCGGCGTCATTGAACTACCCGATGTCTCCGGTTTAAACAAGGACCTGATTGCCGCCAATGTGAAGAGCAGAACCGGCTGCTGGCGTTGTCCCGTTGCCTGCCGCGGTGAATTTAAGGCAGGGACCGGCGATCATAAATACCCGGCCGGCACTCATCGGCCGGAATACGAAACCATGGCCGCTTTCGGAGCGATGTGCTGTAATAATAACGCCGAGGCGATAGCCATGGCGAACCACGTCTGCAATAGCTACGGACTGGATACTATCTCCACCGGCACCATTATCGCCTTCGCTATGGAATGTTATGAGCACGGCATTATCTCCAAGAAAGATACGGACGGCATTGAGCTTACCTGGGGCAACCACCGGGCTATGGTAAAGTTGACCGAGAAGATAGCCCGGCGGGAGGGCTTCGGTGATGTCCTCGCCGACGGAGTTAGGGTTGCCGCCGGGAAAATCGGGAAGGCCGCCGAACAATATGCGGTACACATCGGCGGGCAGGAACTCGGCCTGCACGACCCCAAGTTCGATTTCCCGTTTTTCAGGGGTAAGCCGACCGCTGCCAGGTACCAGATGGACGCAACCCCCGGCCGGCACACGGCTGGTTTCGGACCCAGCCAGTTTCTGGACCATGTGGTCAATGCCGCCGGATTTTGCCTGCACAGTGATACCCTTGTGGAAAATCCCGGCAGGTATCTGGCGGGATTTATTAGCGCCGTGACCGGTTGGGAACATTCCGCGGATGAGCTGCTCAAATACGGCGAGAGGATTGCCAATATAAGGCATGTCTTCACCCTGCGCGAAGGTATTAACCCTCGGAAGCTCAAGGTGCACGGCCGGATAATCGGTCGCCCTCCCCACCAAGAGGGCCCGCTGGCCGGTGTGTCATCGGATATCGAGACGCAGATAGACGAGAACCTTGACGCCCTCGATTGGGACCGGGTAACAACGAAACCGAGTAAGAAAAAACTGCTGGAACTGGGCCTGGATGATGTAGCCGAGGAGCTATGGCCGCCGCAGGGTACTCCTTGATTTGGGTTTAGATAATATTCCTTACTTTTATGCGAGAAGGGAGAAAGCACTATGAACAGCCTTGAGGGTAAGGTCGCCATGGTTACCGGAGCCGCGAGCAAGAGAGGCATGGGCCATGCCGTTGCCGTGCGATTAGCCAGCGAAGGGGCTAACGTAATCGTTCTCGATAAGTACTCCGCGCCCAAAAGCATCTGGCCCGGAGACGAAGGGTGGGGAGGGTTGGATGCCGTCGTTGATGAAATCAAGTCTCTGGGCAGGGAAGCCCTGGCCGTGGTGGCGGATATCAGCAGCAATAAAGCCGTGGACGAAGCTGTGGCCAAAGCCCTGAAGAAGTTCGGGAAGATAGATATCCTGGTCCATTGCGGCGGTATTCGCGGCTCGATGACGACACCGATCATAGACCTTTCCGAAGAAGAGTGGCGAGACATCCTGGATGTTAATCTTACCGGCTCATTTCTCATTTCCCGGGCAGTAGCCAAGACGATGGTGCCGGACGGAGAAGGCAAAAAGATAGTTCTTATCGGCTCAATGGCGGCCATGAAGGGGTACGCGGGAAGCGCCGGTTATTGCGCTTCGAAGCATGGTATCCTGGGACTGGGAAGGACTCTGGCCGCCGAGCTGGCGCAATATAAAATAAATGTCAATATTATCAACCCCGGCGGCTTTAACACCAACCTGAGAGACACAGAAATCATCAAGAGGGCAAAAGCCGAGGGTATCAGTCTGGCCGAAGCCATAGAGCAGGAATCCCACAAATCTGGGCCGGGTCCCGGCATACCGCTGGGTCGACTCGGCGAACCGGAAGAGGTCGCCGACCTGGTCTTTTTCCTGGTTTCCGACCAGTCCAGGTACATCACGGGAGAGGCAATCCTCATTGGCGGCGGCATCACCTAGAATACATCTTCAGCGAGGTTATTATTATTGAAAACGGAACCTGAAACAAAGGACTTCTGGGATTATCTGTTTTCGCCCGAATCCATCGCTGTTATCGGGGCATCCAACGCGCCGGGGTCATGGGGAAATAACGCTGTGAAAGGCCTCCTCGGCACGGGAGGCAGGCGTATTTACCCGGTTAACCCCAACGCTGACGAAATTCTCGGAGTCAAGGCTTACCATAGCGTGGTGGATATACCGGATACGGTCGATTTGGCGGTGATAGTTATCTCAGCCGAGCTGGTTCCCCGGGTATTACGCGAGTGTGTATCGAAAGCCGTCAAAGCCGCTGTTATTATTTCTGCCGGATTCGCCGAAACAGGTGAGCAGGGACAGAAACTGGAAGCCGAGTTAGTCGAGATTGCCCGTCGGGGGGGCCTGCGCTTTATCGGGCCGAATAGCATGGGACATGCCGATACGCGGTCGCAAATGTCGACCTTCGGCCAGGCGGGGGAAATGCCCAGAGGCCCGGCAGCCATCCTGGCTCAAAGCGGTAACATGTGCCTCAAGATAGTCCGCAATCTAGCGGCAGCCGGAGTCGCTTTCAGTAAATATATCAGTACCGGCAATGAAGTCGACCTGCGCATGGAAGACTACCTGGAATATCTTGCTGAAGACGATGACACTAAAGTAATTGCCGCCTATATTGAAGGCCTGCGGGACGGGAGACGCTTCATGCAACTCGCCAGAGAAATCACGGCACACAAACCGATTGTCGTCGTTAAGGTCGGCGGGACCGAGGAGTCGGCCAGAGCCGTCATGTCCCATACCGGAGCGCTGGCCGGCGCCGATGAGGTCTACACCGCCGCCTTCAGGCAGTCGGGAGTGATTAGAGTCGATGATGACGACGAGCTTTGCGACGTGGTGTACGCATTACTCAATTGCCCGTTACCCCGGAGTAACAGGGTCGGCATATTGAGCATCGGGGGCGGCCCGGGGGCACTGACCGCCGAAGCGTGCGAGAAGGAGGGCCTGGCAATAGGTACGCTTGAGGAATCGACGTTGAAGAAACTGGACAAATACCTGCCCTTGCGATGGCCCCGCCGGAATCCCATCGACATGGCCGGTCCCAGTGCGGCTGAATTCTCGGTAATAGCCGACCTGCTCCTGGCGCTGCTGGAGGATGCCAACATCGATTCGGTCTTCCTGCTGGCTCCGATAGTAATGGACAGGACTCTCCTGGCCAGCCGCATGGGTCTTAAACCGGAGCAGATTAAGGCCTATCGAGAAAAGGAAGAGGAAAACCTGAAGCTAATCAGGGAAAAGTCGGAAAAATACGGGAAGCCGGTAATTTTATTGTGGCAATCGCGCGATATTAATCCCGACCCGACTGTATCGTCACTTTTTCGCCGGGAGAGAATTCTGGTCCAGGCCAACGCGCGCCGTGCCGCCAGGGTAATGCGGTATTTAGCCTGGTACAGACGGTATCTTGATGCTACCGCGGGCAAATCGTCTCCGCTTTAAGCCTTTTTACGGCTGGTCTTTATTACTCCCTGTCCTTCGAGTTCGGCAATTGCTTCAGGTTTATACCCCAGTTTGAGGAGAATTTCTTCGGTGTGCTGCCCCAGTAGAGGCGACGGACCCTGAGGACGCCCCGGGGTCTTCTTCAGCTTTACCGGCAGTCCCAGCATCTTCACTTCCCCACGGGCCGGGTGCTTCGTGGTGTAAATCATGTCATTTGCCTCCAGCTGAGGGTTGGCGCATACCTCCTCGTAAGTCAGGCAGGGGTCGCAGCGCATTTTCGCCTCACGGAATATCTGCTGCCATTCCGCCCGGGTCTTCTGGCTGAACGCCTCGTCCAGGAGTCGCCCGATCTCCTCCCGGTTCTTTTGCCTGACCTCATCGGTTTTAAACCTGGGGTCGTCCGCCAGGTGCTCTACTCCCACGACCTTGCAGAAGTCGGGCCACATCGGGCCTGTCCCGAAGATAGTAAGCACGTCCCCGTCTTTAGCACGGAAGGGCCCAAAGGGCGGCGTGCCGTAACCCCGTCCCGATTTATACGGCATCCTGTCGCCCGTCAGGTATTCGGCGAACCCGCTGAACTGCAGGTACAACGCCGCGTCCAGATTGTTAACGGTTAGTGCCTGCCCCTGTCCCGTTCGCTCCCGCACGAATAAAGCCGTCATTATCGCGTAAGCCACCAGCATACCGCCGACATGGTCGCAGGCGGGGAAAGGCAGCATCGACGGCGCGCCACCGGGGTATCCCATCACGCTAACCATGCCTGACATGGCCTGACTCCACATATCCCCCCCGGCGCGGTGGGCTACGGGGCCGGTCTCGCCGTAACCGGAGAAAGAGCAATAGATGACTCTCGGATTGATTTTTGATATGTCTTCGTAGCCTATTCCCAGCCTTTCCGCCACACCGGGACGGAAGCTCTGTAAAACAACATCTACGTCTTCAGCCATTTTTAAAATTATTTCCTTCCCCTTCTCCGTCCTGATGTCAATGGCTAAATCCTTCTTGCCGCGGTTAAACGCCATCCACGAGGCTGTATCTGGCATTTTTTCGACGATGCTGGTATCAAGCACGTCGTCCATGCCGGCGGGAAGCCCCAGCCGCTGTGCCTCTCCCTGTACCCTTTCGATTTTAATTACTTCCGCGCCCATATCCGCCAACATCGTGCCGCCGAACGGTGCCGCTACCGCGATACTGAAGTCCAGAACTCTAATACCTTCCAGAGGACAACTCATCACTCGCCTCCTCTCTTAGCTCAGCAGTTTAATCAATTCCCTGATATCGTCTAACTGCTCGAGTCGATTAATCTTGGCTATTACTTCGTCAATTTGTGTATCTGACAGTGGTTTTATGGAATAGGAAGCGCAATCCCTGAACTTTCTTTCATAGGCGCTGAAGGGCAAAGGTTTTTCAGAACCGCCCGCAGGAGTATCCGCCTGCTCGACATAGGTCTGCCCTTGCTTCGTTGTTACGCCGACTTTCGCCGGTTCCATACCTTCTGACCCTTTCAGGCTGGCATCTACCTCGACACGTATTTTACCGGAGATATCCAGAATGTCCGGGCTTTGGATAGCCTCTTCGGTAAAATCTCCTATGCCGACCCGCCCCCGGGCAAAAACGGCCGCCACCGCCCAGGGTATGCTGAACTGGGAATCAACCGGGTTCTCCGGGCAACTTCTCTTCTCCAGCGGATGCAGTAGAAAATACTTATCATCCTGGCAGAAGACGGAAATTCCCTGTACGTCTTCGGGCTTAATATCGTACTTATTTACCAGAGCCAATGCCGCGTCGACATAGTTGTGAGTACCCTTGCAACACGGATATGGCTTCATGGTGACGTTGATGCCCTGAAAACGTTTACCCAGGTCTTTTATAAGGGGTTTGGGGTCATATTCTCCCTTGTGATAGAGGTTATACAGTCCGACTTCTCCTTCGAGGCAGTCTTTAGCACCTGTAATGCCTTTTTCAGCCATCAGCGCCGCGACGATTCCCCCCCTGGCCGCAAAGCCCGGGCCCATCCTCTTGGTCAGAGCGCCTTCGGTAACGCACTGGCCGTTGCCGCTGCACTGGTGATAGGCGATGCCCAGAGCATTGAGCAGTCTGTCCTCATCCAGAACCAGCAACCGTCCGGCGACTCCGGCGGCAGCCAGATAGCCGTAAAGAGCGGTAAGGTGCCAGCCGGCCCCCGGGTGACCGCCGACCGGCGCGGTCTTCATCCCCGACCTGAATGCCTGCCCCAGCCGGCACATCATATCGACGCCAAGGGCAACCGCCGCGATAAACTCCCGGCCGCTCACTTTACCTCTACGCTCGGCTATCGCCATACAGGCCGGCACAATCACCACCGAAGGGTGCGTGGGCCCGTCACCGGTATCGTCGTAGTCCAGGGCATGGCCCATGGTAGCGTTCACCTGGGCTGCATTGGGTGCGGGTACCTTATGTCCGAAGCAAAGCACCGTGCTCTCTTCCTTCCCGCCCCACTCCCCGACCAGTTCCGCCAACTCTCTCACACCGGGCCGGGAAGAACCACCCAGCGCCACCCCCAGGATATCCAGGATTTGCTTTTTAGTGATATCCACAATATCCTGAGGAATACTCTCATAATTAACAGTAACCAGATTTCTTGCCAGTGAATAAGCAGCGTCCATAATTTCACTCTCTCGATGCAGCGCTCTCAACTACAAATGCTATTTATCCAGAAGTTCGTAAAACTTATTACGCGCGTGAATAGCATCTCTCACGCCCATGTCCCTTCTGGCTTTAAAGAAGCTGAATTCGTCCTCCTCAAAGTGGATATTGGTCTGCATGGTATGCATCATCCAGTGATTGGTCATACCGGCGGTGATCCCCATGGCATCACAGACGGCCTGTTTCGACGCCTTGCCCATGGCGATACCGTCACGCGGGAACTTGGCGAAACCTTCCGCGTACCGGTTTACCTCGTCTTCCAACTGGTCGGGCGGGACAGCCCGGTTGATGAGACCGATGCAGGCGGCTTCCTTGCCGTCAATCATGCGGCCGGTCATGCACAGGTCCATGGCATTGGTTAGTCCGATACGCAGTATCATCAGCGGCGTGAGGGTAACATTGGGTACACCCAGCCTGACCTCTATCTCGCCGAACTTGCAGTCCTCGGCGCCGACCAGGAAATCACACGCGAGGTACATGTCCATGGAAGCCCCCAGCAGGTAACCGTGCGCCTGGACGATGGTTATCTTGGGGAAGAACAACAGCTTCAGCATACCGTCGTAAAAAATCTTCCGGTCGAATTTAAGCCTGTTTCTGATAGGTGTCCGGGGCGCTTTTTCGCCGTGTTTCGGCTCCTTCCAGCCGTACACGAACCCGACCTCATCCAGGGGGGCTCCGGCGGCCAGAGCACGGCCCGCTCCTTTTATAATGAGGACTTTTATATCGTCCGCCTCTTCGACCACGGCCAGCGCCTTCCCGAAGTCCTTGACGCCGGTATTCATTGTTTCGGGGCTATTTAACGTGATGCGGGCGACGTAGCCGCTCCTCTCGTAGATAACATCTTCGAAATCGCCTGCTTTTTTAAACTTCAGCATTGCCAACCTCCTGAATTCGGTTTAATAAAAATACATCCCCTCCCCTAGATTCCCGCCTTCGCGGGAATGACAATTTTATTTCTCTATTCGAAGACCCCTTTCTGCATGAGGTCGATAAACTCCTCGTCAGCCATGCCCAATAACCTGGTACAGATGTATTCCGTGTGTTCACCCAGGAGAGGACTCGGCGAGTACGCCTGGGCCGGTGTCTTTGATAATTCAAAGCTCTGCCCCAGGTGGGTGAACATACCCATCTCACTGTGCTCCATCGGCCAGTAGATATTGCGTTTTCTCAGCTGCGGGTCATTATACATATCGGCTGTATTCTTGACAACGCCGGCCGGCACTCCGGCAGCCTGAAGTCGGGTCATCACCTCTTCGGCGGTAAGGTCGACCGTCCAATCGCCGAGCAACTTATTGAGCTCGACTTCATTCTTCTTCCGGTTAGCCAGGGTATCGAATCGGGGGTCTTCCGCGTATTCAGGCCTGCCCATTTCCCGGCACAGGTCTCTCCACTCCTCGTCGTCAGATACGGCTATGGTGCACCAGCGGTCGTCGCCCTGGCAGGGATAGACGCCATGCGGGGCGGCATCAGGGGAGGAATTCCCGATTCTTTCCGGCTCCCGTTCGTTTACATCATAATCGAGAACGGCCGGTGCCAAAAAGTATATCGCCGCTTCAAACTGTGAGAGGTCCAATAGCTGGCCCTTCCCGGTCTTTTTACGGTAATCAAGCGCGGCGATTAAAGCCGCCGTGGCGAAACGCGGGCTGATGCAGTCGGTATAAGCTGACACTCCGACCGGCAGCGGCTCTTTGCCCGGCCAGCCGATGAAATTTGGTAAGCCCGCTATGGGCACCAGCACCATGCCGAAGGCCGGCAGTTTGGCATAAGGCCCCCACGAGCCGTAACCGCTCTGCCGCAGCATAATAATGTCAGGCCTGAGCTTTTTCAGTTCTTCATAGCCCAGTCCCCACTTTTCTATGACTCCCGGTGTGTAGTTCTCCATGAAAACGTCGCACTCGACCGCCAGCCTTTTCGCTATTTCGCGGGCTTCGGGGAGGGTCATGTTCAGGGAAAGGCTTAAAATGTTCGAATTATAGTAGTTAAAATAGCCGCCCTTGTTATAGTTCGGTACATTATCCTTATAAGGGGCCGAAGACCTCATGGTGCACGGTCTATTACGTGTCTCCACCCGTATAACCGTCGCTCCGTGGTCGGCAAAGAACTTCATGGTAAGCGGGCCGACCACCGCCCAGCAGAAAGCCAGTATCGTCAGACCGCTGAACACGCCTTCCCGTTTATTCATTTCCAATGCCGTTACTCCCCCTAGATAATTCCGTCTTTTTCTAACTTGATAAGGTCTTGCCTGGACAGGCCTATCTCATTATAAATCTCTTCGTTATGCTCGCCGATGAGCGGGGCACGAAAGCGGGTGGAGCAGTCTTTTTCCGATGACTTAACGAATTCCCTGGGATAGGTGATGGTCGTCCCCAGCTCGGGGTGCTCTATTTCCACCCAGAAATCCCGGGCCTGAAGGCACTCGTCAGTTAGCAAATCCTGCATGCTGGACAGCGGGCCGATGGATACCCCCCTGGGTACGGCTCCCGCCAGAAGCTCCTTCCGCGTATGCCTCCGGAAGAACTCCCCGACGGGCCCGGATATCTTGTCCATTTCCTCTTTAGTAACCGTGAACATGTCGAAATTGTCCCAGTCCATGTTGCGCAGAAAATCGGTAGCCCCGCCATCAGCTTCCATCCACTCCACCAGCGCGCTCAACGACTTGGCGCCCGTTCTGCCACCGATGACGTTGAAGAATAGGTAACCGTCCTTACAGGGCCAGACCTGCCGCTGGCCGACATCCCTGCTCATGCCGGCACGAAAAGCTCCGGACCGCTTTAAAATCCTCTTGTTAAGCTCCCAGGTCGGCACGGCATTGGCCTGGAACCAGGCCGCGCTCTGCTGCATGGATACATCCACATGCTGCCCTTCTCCGGTCATCTCCCGGTAGTGATAGGCAATCATAACGCCTACGGCGGCGTCCAGCCCGGCGTGAAGGCAGGCCTGCGGCATGCTGATATGCACCGGGGGGCCATCGGACTCACCTGTCTGGTATAGCGTCCCGCTCATGCCCA
>JAUWZF010000156.1 GCA_030615475.1 Dehalococcoidales bacterium
GAAACCGAGAAGGTTCTGCCCCCGGCTTCGGGACTGCCCCGCCGCCCTCCTCTGCTCTGTCCGGGCTGTCCCCATACCGGCATTTACTTCGTCCTGAACAGCATCGGGCAGCGCTCCAAACTACTGGAAAAGAAAAATAACGAGCCGCAGGAACCGAAACTGATTGTCACCGGCGATATCGGCTGCTACACGCTGGGCGCTTTACCGCCGCTCAATGTCCTGGATACCACCGCCTGCATGGGCGCCGGTATCGGGCAGGCGCTGGGCATGGAGAGGGCCGGCGTCAAGAGCAAGGTGGTGGCCGTTATCGGCGACTCCACCTTCATGCATTCCGGCATCACCGGACTGGTCGACGCAGTTTATAATGAAGGTCATATCACCATTCTGATACTGGACAACCGCACCACGGCGATGACAGGTCACCAGGAGCACCCCGGTACGGGCATCTCGGCACAGGGTGAAGAGACAGTCGCCGTGGATATCGAGAGCCTGGCCAGGGGCATCGGCGTCAAGGATGTCAAGGTAGTCGATGCCTTCGATTTAAAGGCTCTGAGGGCGGGTGTCAGGGACTCACTGGACAGGCCGGAGGTTTCAGTAATCATCGTGCGCGGCTCCTGCGCCATGCAGGTGAGGAAACGCGCCAACCCCAGAAAGGTTGATATCGAAAAGTGCAATCAGTGCGGCATCTGCCTCGGCCTCGGCTGTCCGGCCATCCAGAGCGCCGACGGGCAGGTGTTCATCGAGTCGACGCTCTGTGCCGGCGATATCTGCACTACCTGCGAACAGTTATGTCCTCAGAAAGCGATTTCTGCTTAGGCCTAAGGATATATATAATGGAGAAAATGGACTTACTTATTACCGGGGTGGGTGGCCAGGGAGTCGTCCTGGCCAGCGACATCATCGGCGAGACCGCCTTAGCCGCCGGCTTCGACGTTAAGAAGACGGATACGCTGGGGATGGCCCAGCGAGGCGGCAGCATCCTCAGCCACGTGCGCCTGGCGCCGAAGGTCTGGTCGCCGTTAATTAAAGACGGCGGCGTTGACCTGCTCCTTGCCCTGGAAAAGCTAGAGGCAGCCCGGTGGAGCCACTACCTTCACCCCGGCGGGATAGCCATCGTCAATAACTACGAACAGCCGCCGCTATCGGTCAGTCTGGGACAGGAGAAGTACCCCGCCGATGGTGAGATTGCCGCGGCGCTGAAACGGCAGACCGACCAGGTTTACTTCGTTGACGGCACCGGGCGGGCCAGGGAACTGGGTAATGTCAGAACGCTCAATATATTTATGCTCGGGTGTTTCTCAGTGTTCGCTCCGCTTGAGGTGGAGACCTGGAAGGAGAGCATCGCCCGGCGCATGCCGGAGAATATCCGTGAAATTAATCTGACTGCCTTCGAAATGGGCAGAAAGGAAATCGAAAGTGTCCGTATCGGCAAGAGTTAAAAAGGGTATGGAGCTGGGGTCGTGGATAAGGCGGATGTTCGAAGAAGGCATCGCCATGAAAAAGAAATTCGGCGCGGAGAACGTCTTCGACCTTTCGCTGGGGAACCCTATTATGGAGCCTCCTCCCGAGTTCAAACGTGAACTCAAGCGCCTGGCGGAGAATCCATTCCCGAGGATGCACGGCTATATGGAAAATGCCGGTTATCCCGCCACCAGGGCGGCCGTGGCCGAACAGCTAACGCGGGAAACGGGCATCAAGCTCACCGAGAAGGATGTCATTATGGCTGTAGGGGCGGCGGGGGCTATCAACGTAGCGCTGAAGACAATTCTCGACCCCGGCGACGAGGTGATACTCTTTCTCCCCTGGTTCGTCGACTACTTTAATTACGTGGAAAACCACGATGGCGTCGTCAAGCTCGTGCCCACCGACGAACACTTCCTGCCCCGATTGGACGAGCTGGAAAAGAGCATCGGCCCCAGAACGAAGGCGGTACTCATCGATTCGCCGAACAATCCCACCGGCGTCGTTTACAGCGAGAGCCTGATGACGCAAATGGGAGAGATACTCCGTAAAAAAGAAGCCGAGTACGGGACGGAGATATTCATCGTCAGCGATGAGCCCTATAAAAAGATAATCTACGACGGACTGAAATATCCCTCTCCATTGAATTTCCACCGGCACAGTATCATAGCGACTTCTCATTCCAAGGACCTGTCCATACCCGGTGAGCGTATCGGATATGTCGCCCTGCACCCGGAAAGCTCGCACCATGACGAGATGATAACGGGTTTCGTCTTCTGCACGCGCGTACTGGGTTTCATCAACGCCCCGGCTTTCATGCAGAACGTGGTGCGTAGCCTTCAGGATGTGACCATCCCCGTATCCGAGTACCAGCGCCACCGTGATTTTATCTACGGTAACCTGGCGAGAATGGGTTATAAGGTAAACAAACCGCAGGGGGCTTTCTATATCTTTCCTAAGTGCCCTATAGAAGACGATGTCGCCTTCGTGCACGAGCTTCAGCGGGAGCACCATGTCCTGACGGTCCCCGGGGTGGCCTTCGGCACACCCGGCTACTTCCGGCTGGTGTACTGCGTCGACGACCGCACGCTGGAGTGCTCGATGCCCGGCCTGGCCGCCCTGGCGAAGAAGTACAAGCTCAAGTAATCCAGCGAATCAGCCGGCATCACCAGTCGTGAAAAACACGGTTTTCAGGGTGTTGCTTTTTATAAAAAATGTGTGGTATACTACCGCAGTGCCAAAATCCCTGTATCCTAGTATATAGTACTATAAACACGTAAACAATAAATGAGCGATACAGATAGTCAGGGGACCAGTTGCTAGCGAACTACGGATTAATCGGTCTGTTTTTCATTGTCGTCGTCCTTTTTTCCCTTGTAATGGTAGTTACTCCCATTGTCCTCAGATATCTGAAAATCGTCCCCAGTAATCCCAACCCCATCAAGAATTCCATCTTTGAATGCGGCATGGAGACCATCGGGAAGACCTGGGTGCAGTTCAACTTCCACTACTATTTCTACGCCCTTATCTTTTTAGCCCTCGATGTCCTGGTTGTTTTTCTCTACCCCTGGGCTGTACACCTCAGAGAGCTGGGGCTTTTCAGCTTCTTCGTCGTGTTGATACTCGTTTTCATAGTACTCATCGGCTACATCTACGCCTGGAAGAAGAAGGTCCTTGAATGGAAGTAAGCAGCGATAGAGAGTATATCTACACATCTTCGGAGCTCGACCGTCAAGAGGGCCAGCTAATTGAAGAGGTGAAGGCGGGCGCCAGAGAGAGCATTCCCGACCCCGACGCTTGGCTGGACGAGGAAGTAAAGCGAAGCATCATGCTATCTTCGTTAGATGCCGTACTGAACTGGGCACGGCGTTCCTCCCTGTGGACGTCGATATGCTTCCCCGCCTGCTGCGCCTTTGAGTTTATTGCCGCCGAGGGCCCCCGCTTTGACCTCTCCCGCTTCGGCATGGAAATTCTGCGAGCCTCCCCCCGCCAGGCCGACCTGATGATTACCGCCGGCACCCTTACCTGGAAGATGGCGCCCGTCGTCCGGCGGATATATAACCAGATGCCCGAGCCGAAATGGGTCATTGCCATGGGTGCCTGCGCTATCAGCGGCGGCATTTTCCGCTCGTCTTACAACGTGGTGCCGGGATATAACAAGATAATTCCCGTTGATGTTTACGTGCCCGGCTGCCCACCCCGCCCCGAGGCCCTTATCTACGGCGTACAGATGCTTCAGAAGAAGATAGCCAGGGAGCGCCCGATACCGGACCTCCCGGAGTTACTACAGAGAGGTAAAAAGGAATGACGGTAGCCCTCTCCGGCAAAGACATAGCCAGCCAGCTCGAAGAGAAATTTCCAGGCAGTGTCGAAGAAACTGGCCAGGACAGCCTGGTGGTGAAGAGCGACTCGCTGCTGGCGGTGGCCGGGTATCTCAAGGATACCGAGAGCCTTGCATTTGACTTTCTTAATTACATTACCGCCGTCGATTATTACAGCTATTTTGAGGTCGTTTACCAGCTGACATCACTGAAACACAACCACTCCGTCATTATCAAAACAAGGTGCTACGACCGCGAGAATCCAAC
>JAUWZF010000138.1 GCA_030615475.1 Dehalococcoidales bacterium
CCCCTCTCCCCTCTTAGATATCTTTTCCCACCCATGCCGCCCTCGTATCATCTATGGCTTATCCCGTAGGTTTTACCCCCGCCCCCCGTATTACTATTGCTGAGAATGACGGAATTGACAAATATGAAAAAAGGAGTATAATCGTACTCACCTGACATAAAAAGGAGGTAGTGCCTATGGAAAAAAGGAATCAAGGTATTAAATAAAGGATTTAGACTGATACAACGAAATATAAAAAGGAGAAAATAAAATGTCAGTAGAAGAAAACAAAGCAGCCGTCCACCGTCTTGATGAGGCAGTCAACAAAGGGGATTTTTCGATATTTCCTGAGCTTTTCGCCCCCAACTATGTCTCTCATGGATTTGGGGAGGCAGAGGCCAAAGGGCCGGAAGGTATTAAGCAATCGTTCACCACGATGAGAACCGCTTTCCCGGATTATCAAGAGACTATTGAACATATGGTCGCCGAGGGGGACATGGTAGCGGTTTCTTATACGATTCGGGGTACCTTCAAGGGTAAGTTTGGAGATATCGCTCCGACGGGTAAACAAATGTCAATACCATGCATTGTCTTAGCCCGATTTGAAAATGGTAAGCAGGTGGAAGCGTGGGTATATATAGACTGGCTTACCTTTTATCAACAACTGGGCGTCAGCCCTCCCGGGCAATAAAAATATACATACAAAGGAGAAAGTAAAATGTCAACAGAAGAAAACAAAGCAGCCATCCGCCGGTCTTGGGAAGAGGTAATGAACAAGGGGAACCTGGCGGTAGCGGACGAGATTATGGCCACCAACTATGTCTTTCACGGTCCTGGCGGGGTAGAGGCAAACGGCCCGGAGGGCTTCAAGCAATTCATCACTATATTCCGCACCGCTTTCCCCGACATTCATTGTACGATTCACGATATGGTCGCCGAAGGGGAAAAGGTGGTGAGCCATTTCACACTACAAGGTACGCACAGGGGTGAATATATGGGCATCGCTCCGACGGGCAAGAAAGTTACAATTGTTGGGATTGTCATCCACCGATTCGCAGGCGGAAAGGAAGTAGAAGCGACGGGAAGCTATGACTCACTCGCCATGATGCAACAGTTGGGTGTTGTCCCTCCTATGGGGTAGGGTTGATAAAAATTATCTATTTATGGCTTTTCCGGTTGTTAAGCAAATGCTCGCGGCACTGCTGGATAAAGGCTTCAAACCTTATCGACTCGCCGGGGTCTTTGGTCCCCTCCACCACCACGTTCAAGACCGGCAGGCCGTAGTCCTGGCGGAACTGGTGGAGCAGAAGGCTCACGATAATCCCCGGCATGCACCCGAACGGAAGGATATTCACGATGCCATCGAAGCCATGCTCGGCGTATTCCACGACCCGTCCCATGCTCAGGATAGCTTCCCCCTCCACGGCGGGTGTCAGGTAGGTATGGCCGCGGTCGAGTATTGCCTGCGTTGACAGCTCGCGGGCGAACGACTCTATAGAGCCGTCGAACTGCTTCCTCAGCGGCTCGGCGACGTTTTCCTGGACAATCTCGGTGAGCTTCTGTCGGGCCCAGTCGCGCCAGCCGCCTTCCAGGTGGAGTCGGTTGCGCCGCTTCCGCTGGTGGTCGATATAGTCCAGCCATTCCTCCAGCGGCGGCACGCCGCACTGCGCCCCGAGCGCTTCCAGTTTACCAACAAGCGCGTCGTTGGCGAACTGGTTGCTGCGGACGAATATCTCGCCGACAACACCGATACGCGGCTTCGGCGTGCTTTTATCAATTTTTATAGCTTCAAAAGCATCTCTGACACGACCGGAGAACTCTTTTAATGTATTGCTGTCCTGCCCCACGTTCTTGATAAGACGGTCCAGCCACTCTTTATAGACGGCATCGGTCTCGCCCTGGTTAACTTCGTAGGGGCGTCTCTCCAGCACCAGCTTCTGCATGGAGTCGAGGATGACGATAGACCTCCAGGCGTGGAGTCGGAAGCCCCGCCCCAGGGAGGCCATGTCTTTATGGTAGCCCCCGGTCTGGTCGAAGACGAGTATGGGCACCTGCTGTAATCCGAGTTCATCAAGGATCAGGCGGTGGAGTCGGTTATACTGTCCGAAGCGGCACGGGCCGCTGGCCGCGGGCATGAAGAAGGCGGCATGGTCGGCATCGAAGTCCGGCGCCATCGTTTTCTTAACGATATCCCCGGTGGTGATAATGCTGGGGTAACATTCCTTGCCCGTGGTGTATTTCCGGCCAATCTCCAGGGTAAGCTCGTCCGACTCCGGCAGGGGTTCGGCATCGACGCCGCAGTGCCTCATGGCGGCGGACAGGACGTAGCCATGGTCAATCATGTAGGGCACGTAGACGCGCCGGGTGTTGGTGTGGTTGGAGGAGATACTGACGAGCGGAATAGGTTTGCTGGTGCCGCGTGTCCTGGCGTTGCGTATCGTATCGATGAAGGCCTCGCAGCGTGTGATAATGCCGGCATCGGCGGAGTGCTCGTCGATTTCTATGGTCAGGAAGGGCTTGCCCTCGGTCTCCTTACCGAAGAACCTGAGCATGTAAGAGTCCGGCCCGCAGGCGAAGTTGGTGACATATAGCCCGAACAGGCGGGGGTCGCGGGCAATGATTCTGCCGGCGCAGAGCATCTTCTGCCCCGCCTTCCAGTACATGTTGGGGTGGGCTTTACCGACTTCCCCGGCCACCGATTGCAGCGGCAGGAAGTCCAGCGGTATTGCCAGGATATTCAAATCACGCAGCTTTTCCGGCACGTTGAGCGTCATGGCCTCGTCGCAGGTGTTATAGGCACGGCCGATGATGACGATAGCCTTCTCGTCAGCCTTGAGACTTTCCAGAATCTCCCGCCCCCGCTTCTGCTGCCAGTCGTTGAAGGCATCTAATGCCTCAACCCCAACTTCGATAGCTTTATCTATCATCGCTTTCGAGGTGATGCCGACATCGCGGGCGGCTTTATTCAGGACCCGTTTCTGCCACGGCCGGCCGCGGTCGGGGTGGATAACCGGTTTCAGCACCCCGGGTTGTTTACCTTGCGGCGTGGTCAGGCCTTCCTTGATACGCGTGGAGCTCAGCAGGATGAAAGGCAGGCTCTGCGTGAGCGGGCAGTTCCAGGACTTCTTGAAGTCGTCCGAGAGCTTTTCCATGGTACACTGGACGGGCAGGAAAATGAAATCCGGCTCCTTTTCCAGCAGGTTGAGCACATGGCCGTGGGCCAGCTTGATGGGCAGGCACGGCTCTTCGACGATGTTTTCCACGCCCTGGCGTATGATGTGGCGGTTGGTAGGGTCGGAAAGTACTACCTGGAAGCCTAGCTCGGTGAAAAAAGCTTTCCACAGCGGGAAAAGTTCGTGGAAGAACAGGACCCTGGGAATACCCACCGTCTTGCCGTTGGGCTGGTCGGGTTCGTCTTTGGGATAGGTGTTAATCAGGGCTTGAGCACGCTCTTCAAACAGGCGCGGTATTTTAGAAGACTGGCGTTTTTCTTGCTTCTCCGGGCTGTCCCACCGGCCGCAGCGGGAGCCGTAGAAAAGGGGTTTCTCCCCCTCGAAGACGACCTTGTGAATTTCACACCGATTGGAGCAGCTCTCGCATTCGAAGGAGGACAGCTCGTATTTCCGACTGGCCAGGTCGAAGCCCCGGAAGCGCGTCTTTCTGTCGCTGGCCTCTGTCTCTTCTCTGGCCAGCATGGCCACGCCGATAGCCCCGAGAATATCATGTTGGGGCGGCACCTGGACTTTCTTGCCCAGCACGCTCTCAAAGGCGGCTTTCACAGCCCGGTTGAAGGCGGTGCCTCCCTGGAACAGAATGTGTTCGCCGATTTTGCGGTCTTCGACCACCTTGGTCAGGTAGTTTTTCACGACCGAATAGGCAAGCCCGGCCACCAGGTCTTCCTTGGCGGCGCCCCTCTGCTTGCAGTAGTTCTGCTGCGACTCCATGAACACGGTGCAGCGTTCGCCCAGGTCCAGCGGGTTCCTGGAAGCCAGGCCCAGCTTGCCGAATTCATCCTCGATATTGATGCCCAGCTTTTCAGCCTGCTCTTCGAGGAAGGAGCCGGTACCGGCGGCGCATACCTTGTTCATGGCGAAGTCGATGATGGTGCCGTTTTGCAGGCTGACGTACTTGGCGTCCTGCCCGCCGATTTCAAAGATAGTGTCCACGTCGGGACATTCGAACGAAGCGGCTTTGGCGTGACTGGTAATTTCGTTGCGGATAACATCGGCGCCGAAGAACTCGCCGGTCATGTAACGTCCGGAGCCGGTGGAACCGGTACCCCTGATAATAACCCTGTCCCCCAGTTCCTGGCCGACCTCGTAAAGTCCTTTTTTCACGGCTTCGATGGGCTGGCTGGCGGTCATCAGGTA
>JAUWZF010000054.1 GCA_030615475.1 Dehalococcoidales bacterium
GAGCCTACCGGCAACCTCGACAGCAAATCCGGCGAAGGGATAATTTCCATACTAACCTCGCTGCACGCCGAGCAGGGCATCACGGTGGTTATGATTACGCATGATACCAATATCGCCCATCATTGCCAGCGTATTATCCACCTTAAAGACGGCCAGATAGTCACGGAGGAAACCGTATGAGGAAATGGCTGGACCCCATCACGACTGCCTGGGGTGGGATAGTCACCCACAAACTCCGCAGCTCCCTGACTATTCTGGGAATCGTCATCGGTGTCGGTGCCGTGATTACACTCATGTCCGTGGGCCGGGGGACGACCGCCAGCATCCTCTCCACTATCGAAAATATAGGCTCAGACCTGATTACCATCAGCCCCGGCTCATTCACTTTCGGAGGGGTCAGGGGGGGCGTCTCGCAAACGCTGACCATGGAAGATGCCGAAGCAATATCGGAACAGGTGCCCAATATATCAGCTGTAGCTCCTTCCTACTCCAGAAATCTGCAGCTTGTTGCCGGCGGGGAAAACATGAATTCCCCGGTCACCGGGACAACCCCGGAGTACCAGGACGTAAACAACCTGAAGGTTGCCAGCGGCACTTTCTTCTCGGAGCAGGACTACCAGAGGGGTTCCAAGGTAGCCGTAATCGGCTCAAATGTGGCCGAAACCCTGTTTGGTGAAACTTCCCCCGTGGGGCAACAGATACGGATGGGAAACATTATTGCACGGGTTATCGGTGTCCTGGAAAGCAGAGAAAGCATGATGATGATGGGCTCTTCTAACGATGCTATTTATATTCCTTTAACGGCTATGCAGCAGGCGGTGGCCCAGCCGCGAACGCCCCAGGGTGAACGTGTAGTGTCATCGATAGCCCTTACCGTAAGTGACGAAGAGCAGGCGGATTCCGTTGTCGAGGAAATTACCGAACTGCTGCGCACCCGTCATAAATTGGGACCCGGCGCTGATGATGACTTCAGGATTATCTCAATCGAAGAAATATCCAGCAGCATCTCCGAGGTCACCGGCATCCTGACCCTCCTCCTGGGGGCCATCGCCGCCATTTCCCTGCTGGTGGGAGGCATCGGTGTGATGAACATCATGCTGGTCTCGGTGCTGGAGAGGACCAGGGAGATAGGTATCCGCAAGGCGCTGGGCGCCCGGGATCGGGATATCTGGGGCCAATTTTTAATCGAAGCGGCCTTCCTGTCATTTGCCGGCGGTATCATCGGGGTTATCGCAGGCTGGGGAATCTCGTATATTATTAACAGCATGGGAATAATGGCAACTCTAGTCACTCCGGATATCGTTATCCTGGCTGTTTCCGTATCGGTCGGCATCGGCCTGTTCTTCGGTTTTTACCCCGCCTGGAACGCCTCCCGCCTCAATCCCATCGATGCCCTCAGGTCGGAATAATATTAGCCCTTATTGAGAGACATCAAGAATGCCCCATACCATCCTTCAGCATGCTATAATATACCTGCGCCCGCACACAGGATTGCGTTTTATGGATAATAAAAGTCTGGAAATGCTGGAGTTCCCCCGGATACGGGAAATACTGGCCGGGTACACCTCGTTTTCGGCGAGTCGTGAACTGGCCGAGAATCTGCAACCGCAGTACGACTACGAGGAGATTTCGCTGCTGCTCAGGCAGACGGCGGAAGCCCGCCAGCTACTCGGACTGGAGCGGGGATTCTCCATCGGGAACGTGCTGGATGTTCGTGAAAAGGCGAGACTGGCCGCGCTGGAAGGCATCTTGGAACCGCTGAGCCTCCTGGAAATCCAGCAGACCCTGGCGGCCCTCCACGAGGTGCGCCGCTATCTTAAAAATATATCGGAAGACTTCCCGCTGCTCTGGGAAATCGCCGGGGGCATTGTTGAGCTCCGCCAGATTGAGAAGGATATCGCCAGTTGCCTGGACCCGGCCGGTGAAGTCCTGGATACGGCCTCGCCCGCCCTGGCTGATATACGCCGGCAGCTACGGGAGACCCGCGGGCAAATACTGGAAAAACTGGAAACTATTGTCAGGTCGCCGCGGGGTAACCGCATCCTTCAGGAAGACATCATCACCGAGCGGGAGGGGCGTTACGTCATCCTCGTCAAGATGGAAAGCCGCCACGAAATAAAAGGCATCGTCCATGACATATCCAACACCGGCGCCACGGTATTCATGGAACCGACGGTTACCGTGGGGCTGGGCAATGCCATACGGGAACTGGTGATTGAAGAAAGGCGCGAGATAGACAGAATTCTACGCCTGCTGAGTGCCGAAGTAGGGGCGCACAGCGACGATATTTCCCGGAGTATCGAGCTGGCGGCCGAGCTCGACCTGGTGCTGGCCAAGGCAAGGTACGCCCGAAGGATAAAGGCCGTCGAACCGGTCATTATTAACCCAGCCCGGGAAAAGGACAAGACGCGGAACAACGCCGGTTATCTACATCTGGTTGATGCCCGGCATCCGCTGCTCGGCGATAAAGCCGTGCCGTTCTCGGTGGGACTGGGGGATGACTTCTCCATCATCATCATTACCGGCCCCAATACCGGCGGTAAAACGGTAACACTGAAGACAATCGGGCTCCTCAGCCTGATGGCCCAGGCAGGCATGCCGATTCCGGCCTCGGGGGAGAGCCACCTGCCGCTGTTCGACGGCGTTTTTACCGATATCGGCGACGAGCAAAGCATCGAGCAGACGCTTTCCACCTTCAGCTGGCACATCGGCAACGTCGTCCGCATCATCAGGGGGGCTACGGGAAAAAGTCTGGTCCTCCTCGACGAACTGGGGACGAGTACCGACCCCGCCGAAGGTTCGGCCCTGGCGCGAGCCGTACTGCAATATTTCCTCGCCCGGGGGACACTGACGGTGGCTACCACGCATTACAGCGACCTCAAGGCTTTCGCCCATACCACTCCCGGACTGGAGAACGCCTCGCTGGAGTTCGACCCGGAGACGCTGACCCCCACCTACCACCTGACGGTAGGTATCCCCGGCGGCAGCAACGCCATGGCCACCGCCGCCCGACTGGGCATACCGGCTGAAATTATCGACAACGCCCGGAGCATGCTGACGGAAGGCAGCCAGGAACTGGAGACCCTGCTGGCCACCCTGATGGCGGAGAAGCAGAAAATAGCCTCCCTCCAGCGCGAGCTAGCGGCGGAGCGGGACGAGCTTGCCCGACACAATACCGATTTGAACAGTGAGCTTGAACGACTCAAGACCGAGGAACGAAAAGCGATACAGGAAGCACGGGACACGATTGTTCGCGAGGCGGCGGAACTGCATAAAGAAATCAGGCAGGCGACCGCGGAGCTGAGGAAAGAAAAATCCGCCGCCAGGACTGAGCAGGCCAGGCGTACCCTCGCCGGCGTACGCGAGCAACTGGACAGCGAAGCGTGGCAGCCCCGAGCGGGAGAAAAAACCGAAGCGGATGCCGGCATTATCGAAGTCGGGGACACTGTCCAGGTAAAAGAAGCCGGCCTTTTAGCCACGGTACTTTCGATTTCGGAAGAGTCCGGGGAAATAGAAGTTCAGTCGGGAAGAACGAAGATGAGGCTTGGCCTGGACAGCGTGGTTAAAACGACCGCGCCGCAGGACAGAACTGCGTCTTCGGCAGGAATCCAGCCTGTCGTCAGGCGCGTCCCGCTTGAACTCGACCTGCGCGGCAAGCGCGCCGATGAGGTGGAAGTGGCTCTCGATACATACCTTAACGATGCGGCGCAATCCAACATAGCGGAAGCCCGCATTATCCACGGCATCGGCACCGGCACGGTACGCAGCATCGTGCGGGATTTCCTGGCCTCACACCCACTGGTAAAATCCTTCCGCACCGCTGAACGCGACGAAGGCGGCGACGGGGCTACCGTCGTCAGCTTATAGCAGGAGCCTGTGGTTTGACATTAGTATCCAAAAAGCGGACCCTCGGCCGGGCCAGGATGCTGGACTTCCTCGGCGGACTATCCGGCACTCCCGGTGTTAAGGCCCTTTCGCTCTATCTGCCGCCCCACCTACCCGCCGACCAACTTGAAAATGCGCTGAAAGAAGTGCTTGAACCACCGGACGTTCTCGCCGGTCTTGCTAAAATCGCCGGCAGTTCCAAGACAGGTGCCGTTATCCTCTGGAGTCCCGAAAGAAAACTCACTGTCCTGCCGCCGTTTCCGATTGCCGAAAAGCAAGTTATTCATTCGCTGGATACCGAACGACTGCGTTCGATGCTCGGTCGCGACCGCCTGATTGCCATAGTACTGGTGCGGCTGGGGTCGTATGCCATCGGTGTTTATAACGGGGAGAAACGCGTCACCAGTAAGGTCGGCACGGGTCTCGTTCACGGACGTCACCACAAGGGTGGCTCATCGGCACGCCGGTTCGAACGGCACCGGGACAAACAGATAGAGTACTTCCTTACCCGCGTTTGCCAGCGCAGCCGGGAACAGCTGGAACCTTATGTAAAGTCGCTGGACTACGTGGCCTACGGCGGCGCCCGCACGACCATCCGGCTGCTGCAAAAGCAGTGCCCGTTTATCGGAAAGCTGGATATACCCACCCTGCCACCCCTCCTGGATATACCGGAGCCACGACAGGCGGTGCTGGAGGATGCCGTAAGCCGCGTCTGGTCGAGCACGGTAATAGAATGGCGGGAGGACTAGGAGGCTCTGTCCATAAGCCCTTTCAACTGCTCCACCGCCGGCGGCAGCACCTCTCCGATGGCCTCGGTAAAGCGCAGGTGAGCTTGCTCGTCGAACGGTGTCTCACCCTGGTTGATAACGACCAGTTTTGCCCCGGCCTGTAACGCCACCCTGGGCATATCCGCCGCCGGGTAAACGACCAGGCTGGAGCCAACGACGACAAAAAGGTCGCACTTCTGCGAATGTTCGTAAGATTCCGCCAGGTCCCTGGCGGGCAGCGATTGGCCGAAGTTGACCACGGTGGATACCAGCTTGCCGCCACACAGCGGGCATTCGCTTTCGCCCTCGACTCTATCCATTTTAAATTCACATTCGGTACAGCGCACCTTGGTGAGATTGCCGTGCAGCTCCGCCAGTAGTTCCGGCTTGATGCCGGACTTAAGGTGCAAATTGTCCACGTTCTGAGAGATGAGGAAGGCCAGCTTGCCCAGGTCCTGAAGCTCGTAAATAGCCACATGCCCGGAGTTGGGCTCGGCACCGGTGAAGTCCTGCCTGGGGGTGGAAAGTCCCTTGTCACGGCGCGTCCACAGTCCGTCCGGCCCGCGGAAGTCGCGCAAGCCCGACTCCGTGCTGATGCCGGCACCGGTGAAGACGACCAGATATTTCGACTCCAGCATCCACTGCGCCAGGGTATTAATCCTCCGCTGCAAATCTGACATTGTTCAGGTACTCCGCTCTGTAGCTATTTTCATAATATCGTGAGAATACACACGCGTCAATTATAAAGCTACTTCACCTGCTTGAGTGCCTGCCGGAACATGTCACGATGATGCTTCTCCCGCTCAAAAGCGATGCGGAAAGACCCGGCGGCCTCCTGCCTCCCCTCCTTTTCCGCCTCCTTGATAAACTTGGGGTACATGGAAATAATTTCGAGGTTCTCACCCTCGGCCGCCTCTTTCAGGTTCTCCCGGGTGGTCTTGACGACATCCATGGCTTTAAGGTGAGTCAGGGCATGCACCACCTCGGCACCCGCCGCTTCTCGGAAAAGCTGGGCTATCTCCGTCATCCCTTCGTCAATAGCCCGCTGTGCATAGGCAAGATACTCGATATTGGTCTGACTTTCATCAGCGAAAGCTATTTTCAGGTTTTCATCCGTATTCGACATCACGCACCTCCTTCACCGGGATTCCTCCACCAGCTCATAAACTTTACCCATTATTTGGTCCGACTGCAAATAGGCGCAGCTCGAACGACCGCTGCAATGAGCGCAGTCCTCCGAACCGAGCCTGACTTCACGTAATTTACCCTGGCGCACCAGCAGCTCCAGCATCCCTTCCAGGGCGCTCCGCTCGGCACCCAGCTGCCGACTCAACTCGTTCAGGTCCAGCGGCCCTCCGGTCTGTCTGAATGCTTTTAATATTTGAGAAAGCATGATTTACCCCCATGCCTGTGCTTTCGTCTGTTTATAAGAAGAGACGGCCGACTTGATATATCAGGGTAGCTATCACCCAGCCCAGTGCCAGTGTATAAGCAACGGTGAACAGCGTCCACTTCCACGAGCCGGTTTCTTTCTTGATGGTGCTCAGAGTCGCCACGCAGGGAATATAGAGCAGAATCATGGTCATGAAGGCGAAGGCCACCAGCGGCGTCCAGCCAAGCTGAATGCCGAGAACACTCCCGAATCCACCAGCCGCTTCAGTGCCGGCGAAGAGGGTGCCGAAAGCGCCGACCACCGTTTCCTTGGCCAGCACCCCGAATACCAGGGCTACCGCCGACTGCCACTGGCCGAAGCCGGCCGGCATGAATATGGGGGCGATAGCCCTGCCGATATGCTCCAGAATATTAAAATAATTCAGAAGCCAGATGAGTACCACCGCTCCGAAAATAAGGGTGCCGGCGCGCGATAGGAAAGCCCAGCCGCGCTCCCACATGTGGGCCAGCACGGTCACAACCGTCGGAAGCCGGTACGGAGGCAGCTCCATGACGAAGTGTCCGCTCTCGCCGGAAACAAGCTTCTTGCGGAAGAGCCAGGCCAGCAGGATCGTCAGGACAACACCGATAGCGTACATGGAAAAGACCACCAGCCCCTGATAAGCCGTAAAGAAGGCAGCGGCTAACAACACGTATACGGGCAGCTTGGCACCACAGGACATCAGGGGAGTAACCAGAATGGTGACCAGCCTGTCTCTGGGATTTTCAATGGTGCGACTCGACATTATGGCCGGAACGCTGCACCCGAAGCCCAGCATCAGCGTAACGAAGGAACGACCGTGCAGTCCTATCCTGTGCATCAAGCGGTCCATGACGAACGCCGCCCGCGACAGGTAGCCGGTATCTTCCAGAATGGACAGGGCAATATAGAGCAGGAAAATTACGGGAATAAAGGACAGCACCGCACCCACTCCGCCAATAATTCCGTCGGACACGAACGAGCTTAACCAGGCAGGTGATATCCCCGAAGTCTGCTCGGCCAGCCAGCCCAGCCCAACGTTAATCCACTTTATTAAAGGTTCGGAAACAATAAAGGTAAATTGAAATACCCCGTAGAGAATCGCCAGGAAGA
>JAUWZF010000024.1 GCA_030615475.1 Dehalococcoidales bacterium
ACCCCGGGAAGAGGTGCTGAAGGTAATGAGCGAGAACAGCATCGACCACATAGACCTTATCGACCCCGGGGGCCCCAAAGAAGTTGACAGGTTCTGGAGCGAGTATGCCAGTGTCCATGACAAAGACAACAACCCGGAGTACCGGAAGAAAGTCTACGCGCGGGTAGTCAGGGGCGACAACTGGTTTAAGGACTATATATCCATCCAGTACTGGATGGCCTATTTCTTTGACGACTGGGCTAACGTTCACGAGATGGACTGGGAGATGGTCGCCGTGATACTGAAGAAAACGGATGCAATCGAGCAGCCGGTGGCCTGTATCTATAACGCTCACATCGGGGCTTTCCGAAAACCCTGGAAGGACGTGGATAAGGCTGACGATACGGAGAACAGGAATCCCGCCGGGCTACACCCGGTGGCTTATATCGCCAACGGCTCTCATGCGGCGTACTTTTCCGATTATCCCCCTCATTTTAACGTGACGGAACCCTATCTCAAGGGTGCCTTAAAGACGGTACTCCGTGCCGCTAACATAGCCATGGAATTCTGGGACTACGTTCCCCGCTTTGACGAGGGGGTGAAATACTTTCCGGATGTGGCAGTAATCCCCGAACCGGGTGAGCGGGATGCTGAGACTGGAGAACGGCGCTGGTCCGGAAAGTGGCGCTGGTTAAATTTCAAAGGTAACTGGGGGTCGCCGGTGGAGCTGTCTTTCCGCGAAAGAATCATCGCCGGTATTCCACTGGTTGGCCGGCTCGCCCGGTTCTTCTCGAAGCCGTTGCGGGAGGCCGGCCCGAAAGGGCCGAATACCAGGGGGCTGTGCTGGGAAGAGCCGCTTCTCTGGGCTGACCTGCACTGCCTCGACATGCAGGATACAAGCCCCTGGCTTCATAAACAGGGATAGGGCAGAAATCGGAATAATATCCCCGGTATGACTCCAACTTTTACTGTCGTCTGCTACCGGCGGCGATGGACGACGACCAGCGTCACGATAAACCCGGCCACGCACCAGGCTCCGGTTACGATAAATGCCAGCCCCAGGTTCACGTCCAGGTCCGTTAGCGTACCCCGGGAGATGTCTGCCATGTACTGGATGGGGAGTACCGTATGAATAGCCTGCAGCCATCCGGGGAGCCGTTCCGCCGGGAACATGACCGGCGAGAACAGCATGACAGCAAAGCTCATTATCTGGGTTATTACGTTCACCATCATCGGTTTGGGTAAGAGGAATGCAATTGAATAGCCGATAAAGGTGCCGCACATCGCCATCAGAATAACCGATGGGATTACCAGGGGGCTTATACTCAGGCTGAAATCGAAATGGAACGAACCAAGTGCGACGGCCAGAATAATGCCCGGCAGGGTCGACCCGAACATCACCGTGGCATCGGCAGCCAGGTGAGACATACGGCCAACGGGTAACGACCAGATGTAGTCGAAAGTCCCCTCGGTGCGGGCCATCGCTATTATCTGGGGCACCATTACCAGGCCTACTATGAGCAATATCAACGTCGGTGCGCCGGTGGTAAGGTATTTGGCTATTTCCGGCGTAATCGCCGGGAAGAAAAAGCTGATGCCGTAGATGAACCCGACGGCAATCCCGAGCTGGATGGCAAGGTTAAGCGATAACCAGGACCGGTACGTTAAAAAGACCCATTTCACCATCAGGAGATAACCCCTCAACCACTTCGGCATGGCTACATGACCTCCCCGGATGGTTCCGCTTCATCGGGATTTTTGACCAGACGTATGTAGATATCTTCCAGCGTGGCAGGACCGAGTGAGAATTCTTCGATAGTGCCGTCGCCTTTAAGTCCGCGCGCCCAATCGATTGCGGTGGGGATGTCCGCCGGACTGACCCTGCCGACGATGCGGCGGTTGATTATCACAGGTTGTTGCAGGTAGTCAGGCAGCGCAGGTGCCGCCTTGCCTGGCTCCAGTGTCAGTTCCAGTCGCATGGCGTCGCCCTCGTCTTCCTTGAGACTGGCGAGAGTGCCCATGCCCCTGACCTTGCCCTCGTCGATGATGGCCAGACGGTCGACGACGCGCTCGGCTTCGAGGACATTATGCGTCACCAGTAATACCGCCGAACCCTGCCGTGCCAGTTCCTGGACTTCCTGCCAGAGGGCCCGCCGTCGCAGAGGGTCGATGTCGTTGGTCGGTTCGTCTAGAATAACGATTTCTCCCGGTGTAACTGCCGCCATGCAGAAAGCGACCAGGCGGCGCACGCCGCCGGATATAGTCAGCCCCATCGTTTTCTGCCACTCACCCATTTCCAGCTTCTCGATGAGCTCCATAGCCCGCCTGTGGACGTCCGCTTTTTTACCGCCCCGTATCCGCCCGACGAGATCGATAGCCTGGAAGGTAGTGAGGCCGGTAATAGGGGCCTGCGTTTGGGACAGGAACGAGCAGGCCTGCCGGGCATAACCGGGATTGGCGACTACGTCAACGCCGTTGATGGTGATGCTGCCGGAATTCGGCATGGCCAGCCCGATGATCTGGTTGATCAGGGTCGTCTTGCCGGCGCCGTTCGGTCCCAGCAGCCCGAAGACCTCGCCCTTGGCTATAGAAAGGCTGACGTTATCGTTGGCCTTTACCCCACCGCGGTATGTCTTGCAAACGTTATTTATCTCTAAAAGCATCGGTTTGTGGGTACTGCACTTGAAGTGCGCGGATATTTTATTAAACTGTACCGAATCTGCGTGCGTCTGTCAATTAATAATCTCAGGAATTTTTGTAGGCGATTTTGTCTTGTGTTATACTCAAATCACGGGGTGTTTGATTTGAGTTTATTACTGGAGACCCCCCGATGGAGTAGAGGTGAAAGTGGACAGTACGATAACTGAGGCTCAGCAGTTAGCTGAAAAGATAATACAAAACGTAGAAAAGGTCATAGTCGGCAAGAGGGAAGCGGTACAGCTGGCGGTAATCGCTTTAATCAGTCAGGGGCACCTGCTTATCGAGGATGCCCCCGGTGTCGGCAAGACTATGCTCGCCCGGAGTCTGGCAAAATCGATAAATTGCAGCTTCAAGAGGATTCAGTTCACCCCCGATATGCTCCCGGGCGATATCACGGGTGTCTCGATATATAACCAGAAGACTAGCGACTTCGAGTTCCGCCCCGGTCCGATAGTGGCCCAGGTGGTGCTGGCGGACGAAATCAATCGGGCCACGCCCAAGGTACAGTCGGCCCTGCTGGAAGCCATGGAGGAGAGGCAGATAACCGTGGACGGTGTCACCCATAAAATGCCGTCGCCTTTCCACGTTCTGGCCACCCAGAATCCCATAGAATATGAAGGCACCTTTCCTCTCCCGGAGGCGCAGTTGGACAGGTTTATGCTGCGGATAAACATCGGCTACCCCGCGCCGTCCGAAGAAATTGACATAGTAGAAAGGCAACAGTATGTCCACCCTATCGAGCAAATCGACCATGTCGTGGATGCTTCCGATGTTTTGATGCTCCAGGAAACGGTGAAGAAGATTTACGTGGACGACCTGGTCAAGCAGTACATAGTCTCGCTGGTAGAGGCAACCCGCCACCATCCGTCGATATTTCTCGGGTCTTCCCCTCGCGGCTCGCTGGCCCTTTTCCGTACGGCTCAAGCCCGGGCCCTGCTGCAGGGGCGCGATTTTATCTTGCCTGATGACGTTAAGGCCCTGGTCGAACCGGCTTTAGCTCACCGTACATTACTATCTTCCACAGGTCAGCCGCAGGGTAGAGACAGCCGGGCTCCTATTGCCGAGATACTGGAGACGGTCCCCGTGCCGGGGGCGCTCCCCGGCCGATAAAAATGGGCAGACGCGATGGTATTATAAGGCTCACTCTCCCCGGGTAAAAAGGTATGAAAATCCGACTGGCTCTCATTATATTTCCGCTTCTCACTCTGGCTGTGGCTTTAGCCGGAGGTTTTACCCTGCTCTGGCGTTTCTTTATATTCCTGGTGGTGCTGCTATTGCTGAGTTATCTGTGGTCACGCCTGAGCGTCCGCAGCATTGACGGCCGGGTCGAAGAATCGCCCCCTCGCTGCCAGGTCGGTAAGCGTTTTGAAGAGGGGTTTACGGTAGTTAATCGCAGCTGGCTCATCACTCCTTTGATTGAAGCGCAGGAAGTTACCGATTTACCCGGCTACCGGAATACGGTAACTTTTAATCTTTCTTCGCAGAGCTCTCATGCCTGGCGTACCGAGGTCTACTGTCGGCGACGGGGGCGGTACAGTCTGGGCTCTCTCACGGTAAAGGTTACCGACCCTCTCGGCTTCTTTCCCATGCAGCGGCATATCGGTGGGCACCAGGATATCATCGTTTACCCGGCGACGCTGGAACTGCCTTTCTTCCCGGCGCTCCCCCAGCAAGAGCCTGGGGCGGGCTCGCGCCGCTGGCTGGCCAGCGAGGCTGGCCCCAATGCCTCCCGCGTCCGTGAATACACCAGCGGCGACAAACTCCGCCACATCCACTGGCCTACCACGGCTCATACCGGAAATCTTATGGTCAGGGAGTTTGACCCCGACCGTTCCAATTACGCTTTTAGAGAAATCTGGATCGTCCTTGATATGCATCGGGCGTCTCAACTGGGAGAGGGCGATGAGACAACCGAGGAATACGGCATCACGATAGCTGCCTCGCTGGCTAAGAAATACCTGGACAGCGGGAAACGGGTGGGACTGATAGCCGCGAGTGACCGGACTTACATTTACCTCCCCGAAACCGGAGACGAGCGCCTGCAACATATTCTGCAAAACCTGGCCTTGATGAAGGCCACCGGTGAAATGCCTATCGATACCCTGCTTACGTCCGTTACGGAACGTTTTGACGCAGGCTCCGCCGTCATTATTATCATGCCTTCCGTAAATCCGGGGATAGCTGGGCCGATGCGCCAAATCATCAACCGGGGTGCTAGAGTCACGGCGATACTGCTCGATTCCTTCAGCTTCGGCGGCGGGACCAGCCCGGCTAATACCGCCCGTAGCCTTAGTTCCAGCGGTTTAAAAGTCTATATGGTCAGGCGGGGAGTGGAGATGGCGCGAGCGCTGGATAGTCGGCTGCCCTTTTCACGAATGCAATACGTTGGAGATAAAGCGTAGAAATGGCTGGCAGCGAGAGAAAGCAGGGGAAAACCCCGGCAATGGTGGCAATATGGGCAAGCATTATTTCCCGGTTGGGTAACTGGCAGGGGTGGGTAAACATTATTTTACTTTTCCTCGTTCTTGAGATTGCGATACTCTCCATAGAGCAAGCCCGGTGGATTACACCTCAGCCCTCATTGACGCTGGTCCTGATACTCTCGCTGGTGACAGGCTGGCTGCTTGCCAGGAGCCAACTCCCCGGCGGGGTCGCGCATATCCTGGCGCTGGTTGCCGGCGGCGCGGTAACAGCCTGGCAGGCGTATCAACTACCCGCGCCGGAAACTATATCATTCGCCGCATTTCTCGCTTTTTTGACCTGGGTAGTAGGCTATGTCTCGACGTGGTTTGTTTTGCGCAAGAAGAATGCCTGGGTGGCCGTCTGTTTGGGTGCCGTGGTTGTCCTGGTGAATTTAAGCAACCTCCCAGATAGCTATTATTTCTTCTTCGGCCTCTACTTTATCGCGGCCATATTCCTGATTACCCAGACCCGCATGGTCAGACAGCATTACGTATCGGGGCGCGGCACAGGTTTTCTCGGGCGGGGCTTGCTCTATTTTACGGTGTCGCTGCTCTGTCTGGTCATACTGGCGGTTTCCTTTGCCTGGGTAGTACCGGAGATGCGGTTCCCTCAGCTCCAGACGATGATAGCTACCAGGATGCTCTGGAAACAAGATATAGAGAAATCGTCGTTTAATTTTTTCGCTGCCGTGCCGGCGAAGCAGCCCTTAAGCACGAGCGGCACACGCCGCGATTTGCTATTTGATAGGGACTGGCATCAGGAAGACCGGATTGATTTCGTGGTCAATTCCCAGCACCCCTCTTACTGGCGCATGCATATGTATGATACCTATACCCGTCAGGGGTGGGTGAATAGTCCGATCAGCGATTACATGCTGGAAAAGGAGGAGCCCTGGGGTGATGCCGATGCACTATCCGACAGCGATACGATAACCTACACGGTAACCACCAATATGAAGACGGACACCCTGCTGACTGCCGGTAGCTTCGTATCTTCGGATATGCCGGTCCTGGTACATGTCAGCGCCGGGGATGTTATCTCGGTGACGGCGCCGCGTGTTCTCAGTCCCGGTGAGCACTACACCGTTACCTCCAGCATCTTTTCGCCGTCGCCCGCCGACTTATCCGGGGTAGGTGGAGGTTATCCGCCGTCAATAGCGGGGAATTACCTCCAGCTACCTTCCCGTTTTCCCAGGGACATCAGGCTGTTGAGCGAGAACATAACCAGAGATGCGAGAACTCCCTATCAAAAGATAGTGGCCATAGATGGCTACCTTTCACAAATACCTTATGAAGAAGAGATTAAACCCCCGCCAGAGGGTACTGATGGCGTGGCGCATTTCCTGTTTACCCAGAAGTCGGGCTTCTGCCTCTACTATGCCTCGGCTATGGCGGTTATGCTCCGTTGCGTTGATGTGCCGTCGAGACTTGTCGTCGGTTATCTTCCCGGCGACCCCGGGGAGGGGGCCGGAGAGTATATCCTTCGCGATAAACACTATCATACCTGGCCGCAGGCTTATTTCCAGGGCTATGGCTGGGTGGACCTGGAGGCGACGCCCGGCGGCGCGGACAGTGAGGTATCTGTCGGGACGCCGTGGGTATCGGCCGGCACCATAGAGGAATATCCGCAATGGGGCGAGTGGCAGGAATGGCAGACATCGTGGATGTATGGCTGGCCGTACGATATTACACCGGGTGAAGCCGCCCCAAAACCCGGAACTTTAAGGGGTCCCTTTTCTTTTGCCGACGAACTGGGACGGGCCCTGATTATTATTTTCGGTGGCGCCGCTATTATCATGCTCCTGGTAACTCCGCTCCTGGTATTCCGGTCGGCCTTTTATCGCTGGCTCTGGCAGGTGGACAGGGCGAACCTGGCATCCAGGGCATATGCCAGGATGTGCAGTCTTGCGTCGATGGTCGGACTGGGCCCCAGGCCGCAGCAGACACCGCTGGAATTTGCCGCCGAGCTCGCGGTGGAGTTCCCCGAGCAGGCTAAGGCCCTTGATGCTCTCGTCGGGGCTTATGTGGAGAACCGGTTCGGCCGTAGACCCGGGAAGTTGGGACTTTTCGAGGAGGCAACAGTTTTAAAGGCACGGTGCAGCGTCTACGAAGGTCTTCTCCAGCGGCTGGGTCTGGTCAGAAGACTGTTCAGCCGGCGGTAGAGACGAATCCTGAGAAAAAAAGTACCCCTGGGGCGACTCGAACGCCCGCACGCGGTTTAGGAAACCGCTGCTCTATCCACCTGAGCTACAGGGGCACGCTCTCAAAGATAATTGTAACAACTTAACATATGCCTGTGCAACAGGCAGCTGTAAACTAGCGTAATAAACCTCTCGACTTCAAATCGGCGGCAACATCGCCGAGCTCCAGTTCACGCAACTTCTTCTCCGTCGGCAGTCCGCTCTCAACGTCCCAGCCGCGCAGTTCGTAATACTCGCTCTTCAAGTTTTCAAAGTCGGGCCTGTCTATCCTGGCGCCCTTCCTGGAGACTACTTCGCCGTTTTTACCCGGAACGATGCAGTCGGGATTGAAAAAGACAAACTGCAAGGGTTCGTCATGAAGGTAGTCCAGGAGCCTGTCTCCCTGTCTCCCTTGCCACCCCTCACGGAGCAGTATCGCCCTTTGCAGGTTGAAGATTCTCTCCCCGATTTTACTCAGCCCCGCCTCGTCCGTTTCTTTACCCGTAATCGCGGACAGGACCCGGCTTTCCATGGCGGGGTCGCCGGTATGGTCGTCGGCGAACCTGACCCATATTATCGGCCAGAGGAGGTCGCAGAGGATGAGGCTCTCCTTGGCATGGGTGCGGTCCTGGATTTTCCTGGCGGCCAGCGCTTTACCTTCGTAGGTGGAATAGTCGGCGGCGGCGGTGCCGCCCCAGAAGTTCCTGCCAACGTTTAGAAAGTCGTTGTAAGACAGAAAAGCGTCCTCTTCTTTTCGAGTCCATTTGGACCACAGCCATAAGGAGTGACTGGTCTCATGAAGCTGGTTAATCGGCCTCCTTTGCTCGGTGGCGTAGAGAAGCGCATTAGTCAATATGAGCCGGGGGTCGTAGTCCCTGGTCTCGCCGGCTCTGGTAATGACGTGGGCGTTCAACAGTTGCCGCGCTCTTTTCCCTATCTTCTCGGCGGCTTTGAGCGTGCCCCGGGCCAGTAAATCGCCGAAGCCCTCCCGGTAAGCTATTTTCCTGGTCAGTTCTTCAATAAATTCGGCGCTGCCTATCTTCGATAGCGGCAGCCCGGTGTCTTCTTCCCGCAGGACGCCTTCCTGGTAGCAGGCGGCAAGCCAGTCGATAATCGGCTGCATTACCGTGGTATCCAGTCCGTACCGGTCACACAACCGTATCGCCAGCAGCGTCACCTCGGCACTGTCACCGCCGTACTGCGCCGCCGGTCCGCCGTAGACGTGTGTCGCCTGGCAGAAGAACTTGAAGCGCCGGCCTTCGGCCTGGTACGATTTTCGGAAACAGCCGAGACCGCAGTTGTAGCAGGCATGGAGCTTCGTCCGGCCGGGTATGTCTTCGAGCCAGTTTTTCCAGGTATCTTTTCTTATTTGAAGTATCCGGTCGGCGAGGTTACTGAGCCTTTCCGCTTGGGCGGCTTTCGGTCGCTTATCGCCGGCGACGACGATGGCCTTCAGCAGCTTCGACCCCATAACGCTGCCGAGGCCGCTGGCTCCGGAAGCGCCGTCATCGGTAAGCATGGTGGCGAAGGAAACCAGGTTCTCGGCGGCCGGGCCGATAGTCAACACGCTCGCCCCCTTGCCCAGCTCCTCTTTCAGACTGTCGCACGCTTCAAAAGCAGACTTGCCCCAGAGGGACGAGGCATCCCTTATTTCGATAGTGCCGTCATGGATATAGATATAGACGGGCTTATCGGCTTTGCCCTGTACTACCAGCCCATCATAGCCGGCGTATTTAAGGTAAGACCCCCACCGTTCCCCCAGGTTGGCATAGGAGAACGTTTCCGGCTCCATGATAGGTGCTTTCCCGCAGACCTGCCACCTGCAGCCGGCCAGCCTGTTAAACCCGGTTACGGGACCGGTGATATAGATAAGGCAGTTCTCCGGGTCGAAGGCTTTAGCCTCGGGGGGTACCATGTCCCAGTAAAGCCTGGCGGCGATACCTCTACCGCCCAGGAACCTGTCTTTGTAATCCGCGGTAGGCAGCCTGGTAACCCTGCCATCGGCTAAATCAATCTTCAGGATTTCTCCGGCATATCCAAAGTCGGCCACGCTTAACCTCCATATAATACTGATTCAGTAAAAATCTACGAAATGTATGTCTAATCCGATCTCTTGCCGGTAAGCGAGACCGCCATGCACACATAGGGTTTATCGATTCTCCTGGTAACTATCGGGCAATGGTACAACCCTTTGGGGGCTACCAGTACCGTAGGTTTATCGAACGTGTGTTTCTCTTCTTGCCCCGGTTCGCCGATGGATATCTCCACTTCGGCGCCTAAATCGTCGAGGTTATAGGGGTCGGAGCCGATGAAGAACACGGCTTCATCGTAGTCGTGCACGTGCGGCTTGGTTGATAAGCCCGTGATGCCGGTCTCATACGCGCAGGCGTAG